>DATHUU010000060.1:0-9002 GCA_035461925.1 Ilumatobacter sp. | reverse complement strand
ACGCCGACCACGCCTGCGAACCACGAGGCGGTCGCCCGCTCGGCCCCGGACCGCCACCACCGCACGACCGACGCGACGAGCGTCGCGAGCGCGAGCGGGGCGATGACGACGCCCACACCGACGTGGCTCTGCACGACGAAGCTGCCGGCGACGAGCGCGACCCAGCCGGCCGGGCCACGGTCGCCGCACCAGAACGACCAGCAGCCGACCGCGAAGGCCATGAGCGCGAGGTGGGTGACGGTCACGTTCCACGGTGACGCGAGCGCGTCGGCCGGCAACCCCGCGACGAGGGCCACGACAGCACCAGCGACCGCGAACCAGGCCGCCCGGCCGCGGAGCGCGGCAACGCGCAGCATCGCGACGAGCGAGACGGTGTTGATCAGCAGCGCGGTGAGCCGCAGCGCGTGGCCTCCGCCGCCGAACAACCGGTAGGGGAGCGCGGCGAGCCAGAACAGCAGCGGCCCTGGGTGGTCCCAGCCGTACCGTGAGTAGGCGCCGACGAGAGGCGGATGCGCCGACAGCACGTCGCGCACGCGCAGCTCGATGAGTGCGATGTCGCCGGACGTGGCCCCGGCGGTCGTGAGCGCCGACCACAGCACCGACGCCAGGGACGGCGCGACGAGTGCGCCCGTCAGCAGGAACGTGGCCGGCCAGGGCTCCCGCACGTCCCGCCAGGTCATCCCCGGCACTCTACGCGCCCTCGCTCCGCCGGCCGCCGTAACGTGGTCCCGTGGCGTCCACGCACCGCACGATCCTGCACGTCGACATGGACGCGTTCTACGTGTCGGTGGAGCTGCGGCGACGGCCGGACCTCCGAGGGCAGCCGGTCGTCGTGGGCGGGACCGGCAACCGGGGTGTCGTGGCCGCGGCGTCGTACGAGGCACGCCGGTACGGGGTGCACTCCGCGCTCCCGTCCGCGGTGGCTCGTCGACGGTGCCCGCACGCCGTGTTCCTGCCCGGCGACCACGAGCTCTACGCCGAGGTTTCCCGCCACGTGCACGAGATCTTCGGGCGGTACACCCCGCTCATCGAGCCGTTGGCGCTCGACGAGGCGTTCCTCGACGTGAGCGGCGCGACGCGACTGTTCGGCGAGGGTGTCGAGATCGCGCGACGCATCCGGACCGACGTCGACGGAGAGCTCGATCTCACCTGCTCGGTCGGCGTGGCCGCGAACAAGTTCCTCGCCAAGCTCGCGTCGGTCGAAGCCAAGCCGCGGGCGCTCCCGGATCGCATCGAACCCGGTCGTGGCGTCGTCGAGGTCCGTCCGGGGGAGGAGCTCGCGTTCCTCCACCCGCTGCCCGTGCAACGGCTGTGGGGCGTCGGTCCGAAGACCCTCGAGAAGCTCGAACGGCTCGGTGTCAGGAAGATCGGCGACCTGGCAGCCCTCGACGAGCGGATCGTCGTCGGCGCGCTCGGTCCGGCGAGCGGGAAGCACCTCCTCGCGCTGTCCCGTGGCCTCGACGACCGACCCGTCGAGGTCGAGCGCGACCCCAAGTCGATCGGACACGAGGAGACCTACCCCCACGACCTCCACGACCACCAGGACCTCGAGCGTGAGCTGGTCCGTCTCGCCGACGCCGTCGCGTCCCGGCTCCGAAGGCACGGGCTGCCCGCCCGTACCCTCACCCTCAAGGTCCGCTTCGCCGGGTTCCGCACGGTCACGCGGTCGGTCACCGTCGAGGGCGGCGTCGACACCGGTCCCGAGCTCGTCACCGCGCTGAAACCCCTGCTCAGAGCGCTGGACGTATCGGCGGGCGTCCGCCTCCTCGGGGTGTCCGGCAGCAACTTCGGACCGCGGTCGCAACAGCTCGGGTTGTTCGACGAGCCCTCCCGGGCGGCCACCCCATCGCGCTCTGCGGCGGCGATCGACGAGATCCGGGACAGGTTCGGCTCCGCGGCGATCGGACCGGCCAGCTCCATCACCGCGCGGGGACTGCGAGTGGTGCGACAGGGGGCCCAGCAGTGGGGCCCGGATCAGGTGCCCGAGCCCGGTGAGGAATCGGGCACGTCGCGTTGAGGAACCGCCAGGAACGTGCGATGATGCTGGTGTGCCACTCTCCGAGGACGAGCAGCGGATCCTCCGCCAGATCGAGCAGGAGCTCGCGTCCGATCCGAGTTTCGCGCAACGGGGGTATCGGGTGTCTCGCCGTCGGCTGATCCTGCTCTCCATCGCACTCCTCGTCGGACTGGCCGTCACCATCGCCGGACTCGCCGTGAACTTCCTGGTGGCGTTCGCCGCGTTCATCGGCGTGCTCGTGGTCGCGATCATGCTGGAGTCCGAGATCCGGGTGCTCGGCCGGGAGAAGATCGGCAACCTGCCGATCAACGCCTGGCTCGCCGGCTCGGCCCAGAAGCGCCGCCCGGAGTGACCGTCACGACCAGTTCGTGAAGTAGCGCCGGATCCGTTGCGGACCGGTGAGCGTGTCGGTCGAGATCCGGGCGATCTGATCGGCCCATAGCTCGCAGTCGTGCCCGAGCGTCGTCCCGTACGCACCCTGCCGCTCGAGGTCGACCGAGTCGGGCGGTCCGAAGGTGACGCGGTCGACGACGTCGGCGAGCGCCGCCATCGGCCGTGATGCGACCGGCAGCTCGGCCGCGGTGGCGGTCGCCCACTCGTGGACCGTCATCGACAGCCGACCGGTCACACCGGCCTGCATCGCCGCCCGGGTCGCGCGGTCCCAGGCCGCCTGCACCCGGTCGCGGAGATCGCCCGAGCGCCGCCGGCGGGACCGGACCGTGCGAACCGCCCACGGGGCGACGAGCGCGCCGACCAGCACGGCCACGACCGCGATCGTCCGCCACGGGAGTCCGTCCGACGACTCCGACACGATCGCGTCCTCACCGCCGAAATCGGTCAGCCCACCATCGGACGGGATGTTGGGTCCGCCCGGGGAGGTCGTCGACGGGACGCCACCGGCGGGCACGGTCGTCTGGGGCGGGACCACGGTCGTGGGCGTCGGCGGCACCGTGGACTCGGTCGCCCCTTGACCGGCGCCCGAGCCCGTCGGACCGCTCTCGTCCTGGGCGGGGTCGACGCCGGTGTGCGACTCGGCGCCCGGAGCACCTCGTCCGGGAGTCGGCTCGAACGGCACCCAGCCGACGCCGTCGAACCACAGCTCCGGCCACGCGTGGGCGTTCTTCCCGATCACGCTGTACCAGCCCTCGTCGTTGAGCACACCGGGCGTGAAGCCCACGGCCACCCGGGACGGGATCCCGAGTGACCGTGCCATGGTCGCGAAGGTGGCGGCGAACTGCTCGCAGTACCCGACGCGCTCGTTGAAGAAGCTCTCGATCGCGTTCGTGCCGTGCCCCGACTGCACCTCGAGGCTGTAGCTGAACTCGTTCGGGTCGCGGAACCAGCCCTGCAGCGCCATCGCCGCGTCGTAGCTGTTCGTGGTGCCGGCAGTGACCTCCGTCGCCAGCCGCTCGACGATGTCGGGCAGGTCGTCGGGCAGCGCGGTGAAGATCTCGTCCGGTGGTGCGGCCGACGTGGCGGCGCGCAAGATGTCGGGTGTCAGCTGCGGTCGGGCCGACACGACGCGGAAGAGGTCGCCGGGCGCCAGGTCGTCGGGTGCCAGCAACGAGTTGGTGTCGCGATTCAGCCGCAGATCCAGGCGATCGCCGCCGGAGAAGCCCTCGGCCCCGACCGGGTCGGCGGCAGCCGGGACGAGCAACCCGCCCAACGACAGGATCTGGACCTGCTGGCGGATCTCGGGCGCCCCGTCGAACGTCGCAGCTTCACCGCCCTCGATCCGCTCGAGCGGCCCTTGGGGCAGGCTGAACCGCTGCCCGTCGAAGGCCGGCAGGGTCGTGACACGCCAGTACGCCGGCGCATCGGCGTTGACACGGAACAGCTCGACGTCGCCCCGGCTGGTGAGGCGGGAGCGGATGTCGACCAGCGGGCTGATGATGTTGGTGACCCCACCGCCGCGACCCCGCGTGTCGTACAACGGCTCGGCCCCGGCACCCGGGATGCGCGGCCCGATGACGCCGGCGAGCAGGGCGACGGCCACCGCGGTCGCCAGCGCCGCCGGTACGGCGAGCGGGGTGGCCGACCGCGCCGATCGGAGCTCGACCCGGCGGTGGCGATCGTGCAGCGCCCGCAGGGCCACGACCGCCACGATCCCGGCACCGACGAGCAGCACGGTGAGGAGGATCCGGAGCCGGTCGGAGGAGAGCGCGGCGATGAACACGAACAGCACGCCACCCGGGACGAGCGATTCACCGCGTGCTTCGGCGCGAAAGGCGAACGAGTCGGCCATCACGACCGTCACGACGAGCACCAGCCCCGCCAAGGTCGCCCAACCGGCGCCGTACAGGACGGGCGCGACGGCCGTCTGGAACTGGTCGCGCACGAGCCCGATCTCCAGCTCGACCTGATCCCAGGTCGCTCCGCCGGGGATCAGCCAGGTCATCGTGTCGCGGTACTCCTGCACCAACAGCATCCAGACCAGGAACACCGACAGGAACGGGATCGCGAACCAGCCGGAGACTCGCAGGCGCCGCAGCGCGAACGAGACACCGTGGCCGAGCACGACCAGTGCGGCGAGGTCCCACATGAACTCCCAGCCGCTGAACACGCGGGCGAACCCGGCGGCGACCACGAGCGAGTAGCCCGTGAGCGCGGCAGTGGCGGCGAGGTCGCGTTCGAGTGGCGGGGCCTGGGAGGTCACGTCGGATCCCCCGAGGCGGTGAGCTCGCGCGTGAGCCCGCGGACCCCTGCGAGACCATGCCACTGCTCGCGGAAGATCGCGAGGGTGGAGGCGTCGATGCTCAGCTTGCCGGGCGCGCTCCCGGCGGTGAACACGCCGACGCGGGTGAGCGTCGGGTCGGTGATCCGATCGGTCTGACGCCACGCGTCGGTGGCGGGGGAGGAGGTGACGACGATCACGAGCCCGAGTCCCTCGCCGGGATCGCGCTCGAGCTCACCGAGCGGTGGACCGAGCTCGATCGGTGCGAGGAGGCGCAGCGCGTGCGCGGCGACCTCGGGCCCGCGCAGGTCGACGCCGCCACCGGTGACGAACCGGGTGGTCAGACCGGTGCGCTCCGCGCTGAGCACGAGGCTGGCTGCGGCCGTGATGGCGCGTTCGAACACGTCGGCATCGGCGTCGGTGACCGGGGCGGGGTAGGCATCGCCGTCCCGGTCGAGCACGACGATGCAGCGCCGTACGCCCTGGGCCTCGTGTTGGCGGACCTTGAGCTCCTCCGACCGGGCCGAGGCCCGCCAGTGGATCGAACGCGGCTCGTCACCGGTCACGTAGTCGCGCAGGCTGTGGAACTCGCCCGGCCCGACACGCTGCGAGAGCGCGAGCAGGTGGCGGCCGAGGACACCGTGTCCGAGGGAGGGCATCGGGAGCTCGAACGTCTGCGGCGCGACCGTGATGTCGGTGGCCCCGGCGGCGATGTGTGACCGCGACGCCAGACCGAGCAGGTCTCGGCGTTCGAGGAGTGCCGGTCCGACCTGCAGGACGCCCCGTCGCGTCGCGGGGACCCGATAACCGGCGGTCACCTGCTCGTCGACGCGGAGCGGGGCGATCGTCATGTGCGCCGAGTTCGTCGTGCCCACCGGCTCGCTGAGGTCGACGCGGGGTGAGCGCAGCGAACCACGGTTCTCGACGAGGAGGTCGACGCGACCCGTGTCGCCGACCGTCAGCACGGACGGGTGCACCCACCGGGTGATCGCCAGCTCGGGCCGGTGCAGTCGCACGGCGACCACGGC
The DNA here is from genome assembly GCA_035461925.1 of Ilumatobacter sp. Taxonomy (GTDB): domain Bacteria; phylum Actinomycetota; class Acidimicrobiia; order Acidimicrobiales; family Ilumatobacteraceae; genus Ilumatobacter. The sequence goes on along the minus strand of DATHUU010000060.1, from coordinate 3,283 downwards.
GAGGAGGACCGCGACGCCGAGGCCGGCACCGATCACGAACAGCTCGACGATGGCGAAAACCCGGCCGATGACGACCGATGCCACCGCTGCGGCGGCGATCGTCCAACCCTGCCGAGTGGGCATGTCAGCGGGCGACCGGGACAGGCACGTCGGCGAGCAGCTCCCGGATGGTCTCCTCGGCCGAAGTACGAGCGTTGCTTCCCGCGCGAAGGAGGATCCGGTGCGCGAGCACCGACGTCGCGACCGCCTTCACGTCGTCGGGGGTGGCGTAGTCCCGGCCGTGCGCGGCCGCGTGACCGCGGACCGCAGCCGAGAGCTGGAGGGTCGCGCGAGGTGACAGCCCGAGCTCGATCGCCGGATGTCGGCGGCTCGCCTCGGAGATGTCGACCATGTACGACTTCAGCGCGCTGGCGAGGTACACCCCCTTCACCGTGGCGATCATGCGCATGACCTCGGACGCGGTGACGACCGGCAGGAGGTTGCGGAGCACGTCGCTGGAGCCCTGTCCATCGAGGATCGCCATCTCGGCGGTGCGTCCCGGATACCCGATCGAGATGCGGAGCAGGAACCGGTCGAGCTGGCTCTCGGGGAGCCGGTAGGTGCCCTCCTGCTCGACCGGGTTCTGGGTGGCGATGACCATGAACGGCGGGTCGAGACGGTGGGTGACCCCATCCGCACTGATCTGGCGCTCCTCCATCGCCTCGAGGAGCGCCGACTGCGTCTTCGGTGAGGCGCGGTTGATCTCGTCGGCGAGGACGATGTTGGCGAACAGCGGGCCGGGGGTGAACCGGAACTGCTCGGTCGAACGCTCGTAGACGCTGACCCCCACGAGGTCGGTCGGGAGCAGGTCGGGGGTGAACTGCACGCGCTTCCACGTGCAGTCGATCGAGCCCGCGAGGGCCTTCGCGAGGCTTGTCTTGCCGACGCCGGGGACGTCCTCGATGAGGAGGTGACCCTCGGCGAGCAGCGCGATGACGGCGAACTCGATCGCCTCCCGCTTCCCGTGCACCACCATGGAGATGTTGTCGACGATGCCCTCGAACAGGTTCGAGAAGGTGGAGGTGCCACTCGCGGTGTCCGTCACGGGTTCGAAGGGTAGACGCTGCCGGCCGACGCCGGTATGCGCAATCCGATCAGCGACGACGAGCGGTACCGTGCGAGCGTGGACTCGCGCGCAGCCGGTTACCTCGCGATCGACCTCGGTCCGAGCCGACTGGCCGCCGGGGTGATCGACGAGCGCGGTGAGGTCGTCGTACGCGATCGTCTGGCGACGCCGGGCCGGAACGTGTGGCCGGCGCTGACCCAGCTCGTGCGCCGCGTGATGGCCGCCAACCCGAGTGGGGTCGTGCCACGGACGGTCGGGGTGACCTGCCCCGGACCGATCGACCGTCTGACCGGTGCGATGAAGCCGATCGGCATGCCGACCTGGCACGACTTCCCGATCCGGCGCGAGCTCGCCGACGTCACCGGCTTGCCTGTCGGCATCGACACGCCCGGCCGCGGACTCGCGCTCGCCGAGCTCTGGTGCGGGGAGTCGACCGACCTCGATCCTGCCCACCAGCAGTTCGCGACGCTCGTGCTCGGCGACGACGTCGACGGTGGGCTCGTCGTCGGTGGGCGGCTCGCGAACGGTCTCACCGGCAACCTCGGCCAGTTCGGGCACCTCATCGTGGAGCCCGAGGGACTGGTGTGCGCCTGTGGCGCCGTCGGCTGCCTCACGGTCTATGCGGGTGCGGCCGGCATCACGAAGGGCACGGGACGGGACCTGCGGCGGACGCCGGCGGCGATCATCGAGCGGACCGGGATCATGGTCGCCCGGGCCTGCGCCTCGATGGCAGCGATGCTCGACGTCGCCGAGATCGTCATCGGCGGTGCCGTCCCGTCGGTGTTCGGCGCACCCTTCTTCGACGCGCTGGAGAAAGAGCTCGACCATCGCTCGCGCCTCTCCCATCTCGAGCGTCTTCGGGTCCGAGGTGTCGCCGGCGGTCGACTCGGGCCCCTGGTGGCCGCGGCGGCGGTCGCCCGACACGCAGCCGCGGAGCACTCGCTGGAGGACCCGACCCCCGATCCGCCGATGCCCAACCCGGTGAGCGGCGAGGGTCCCGCGGTCACGATCATCCCGATCACCCCACCCGGTTCGCACGAGTCGGCGTCGGACGGACCCGAGTCGGACGGGTCGGGCGATGCTCCGGATCTACCGGGCGGTAACCCCCCGGAGTAGTGTCGCCGGCATGCAGCCGACCTACTCCGCAGACGCCGAGGCCTACCGCCAGAAGGTCCAGGCCTTCCTCGCCGAGAAGCTCCCGAGCAACTGGGGCGGGATGGGCACGCTCGAGGGCGAGGCGCTCAAGGGCTTCGTCACCGAGTGGCGAGGCACCCTGTACGAGGCGGGGTACCTCGCGCCCGGGTGGCCGGTCGCGTACGGCGGTGCCGGCCTGTCGGCACTCGAGCAGGTGATCCTCGCCGAGGAGTTCGCGAAGGCGGGCGTCCCGACGGGCGGCCCGAACGACGTGTTCGGCATCCAGATGCTCGGCAACACGCTCTTGCTGATGGGCTCCGACGAGCAGAAGCAGCACTACCTGCCGCGCATCCTGTCGGGCGAGGACACGTGGTGCCAGGGCTACTCCGAGCCGAACGCGGGCTCCGACCTGGCCAACGTCGGCCTGAAGGCGCAGCTCGACGGCGACCAGTGGATCCTGAACGGACAGAAGATCTGGACCTCGGCCGGCCACCTCGCCGACCACATCTTCACCCTGGCCCGCACCGACCCCGATGCGCCGAAGCACAAGGGCATCTCGTTCCTGCTGGTCGACATGCGCCAGCCGGGTGTCGAGGTGCGGCCGATCAAGATGATCTCGGGCGAATCGGAGTTCAACGAGGTCTTCTACACCGATGCCACCTGCCCGAAGGAGAACGTCGTCGGCGGCGTGAACGAGGGCTGGCGGGTGGCGATGACGCTCCTCGGCTTCGAGCGCGGTGAGGCTGCCGCGACGCAGCCGATCCGGTTCCAGGCCGAGGTCGATCGCCTCCTGTTGCTCGCCAAGGAGCGCGGCGTGGCCGACGACCCGGTGATCCGCCAGAAGCTCGCGTGGGCGTACTCGAAGGTGCAGATCATGCGCTACTCGGGCATGCGGGTGCTCACTCAGTTCTTGAAGGGCCATCACCCCGGGCCCGACGCGGCGATCTCGAAGCTGTACTGGTCGGAGTACCACAAGATCGTCACCGAGCTCGCCGTCGACATCTACGGCGCCGAGGGCATGACGATCAGCGGCCGTGAGCCGTC
>DATHUU010000059.1:0-18955 GCA_035461925.1 Ilumatobacter sp. | reverse complement strand
ATCGGCGTCACTTCCGTGCCACGACGGTGGCGCCGGGCGGCCTGGTCGTGGATCGCCGTGCTCCTGGTCCTGCGGTTCCTCGGGCCGGGCCAACCGCCGCTCGACATCTGGATCGCGGTCTCGCTCGGCGTCGTCGTCGGCTCGGTGCTGCTGCTCACCCTCGGCTCGCCGAGCGTCGAACCGACCGCGGCCACCATCCTGACGGCGTTCCGCGAGGTCGGGCTCGACCCGATCGAGGTGCGACGGTGGGATGACGCCGGCAGCCGCATCATCTACGACACCGTCGAGCGCGACGGCAGCCGCACGTTCGTGAAGTTGCGCACCCCGGACGATCGGAGCTGGGACCTCCTCACCCGAACGTACCGTGCGATCCGGCTCCGTTCGTCGGAGGTGTCCCGGCCGTTCAGCACGTTGAAGCGGCGTGTCGAGCACGAGGCGCTCGCGCTGCGCACCGTGCGCGACGGCGACACCCGCTGCCCGCGCGTGATCGGCCTGGGCGTGACCCCGGGCGGTGCCGCGTTCGTGGTCGAGGAGTACGTCACCGGGACGCGCCTCAGCGAGCTGCCACACGAACGGTTCGACGACGACCTGCTCCGGTCGGTGTTCCGCCTCGTCCGCGCCGTGCACTCGACGAGAACGGCCCATCACAACCTGACGTTCGACAACATGATCTGCGGCGACGACGGCCATGTGTGGCTCGTCGACTACGACGAGGCCGAGCTGGCGGCCGATCGCCGGGAGCGGGCTCGTGACGTCGCTGAGCTGCTCGTGGCGGTGTCGCTCACCGTCGGCCCGGAGCGCAGCGTGGCCATCGGTTTGGAGGAGCTCGGGGACGACGAGCTGGCGGCCTCCCTGCCGCTCATCCAACCGCTTGCCCTCTCCCGGTCGCTCGGCAAGCCGATCAAGCGCGAGCGTGATCTCCTCGATCGGATCCGGAGCGAGATCCACGATCGAACCGGGGTCGACGACGTACCGCTGGAGCGCCTGGCCCGCGTCCGACCGCGGACCCTCGTGATGATCGTCGCCGGGACACTCGCCTTCTACTCACTGCTGCCGCAATTCGGGAACCTCGATGACACGGTCGACGCGTTCAGCGATGTCGAGTGGGCCTGGATGCCGGCGCTGCTCGCCGCGTCGCTGGCCTACTTCGTGTTCGCGACGATCTCGTTCCTCGGGTCGGTGGCGCAACCGATGCCGATCGCCGCGTCGACACGGAGCCAGGTGGCCACGGCATTCGCCCAGCTGGTCGGTCCGGCGAGCTCCGGGAAGATGGCGCTCGCCGGCCGCTTCCTCCAGCGCAACGGGCTGACACCGGCCGAGGCGAGTGCCTCGGTCGCGCTCAACACGGTGGCCGGGGTCGTGACCCACCTGCTGCTCATGGCCGGCTTCTTCGCCTGGGCCGGCGGAGCGAGCGTGGGCGGTGTCTCCCTGCCGAGCATCGGCACCCTGGCGCTCATCGGTGTCATCGTGGTCGCGCTGCTCACGCTCGCGCTCGCCATCCGGCCCGTTCGGCGGACCGTGATCCGACCGGTCATCGACGGCCTCCGTGCCGCGGTCGGCTACGTCGCGCAGGTCGTACGGAGTCCGGTCCGCGTCGTCGCGCTGCTCGGCGGATCGTCCCTCATCACCCTCAGCTACCTCGTCGGTCTCGTGTTCGCAGTCGAGGCGTTCGGTGGGGGGATCGCGATCGCACAGGTCGGAGCGGCGTACCTCGGTGCCGCGGCGATCGCCAACATCGCTCCGACACCGGGTGGCATCGGTCCGTTGGAGGCCGCGATGATCGCCGCGTTGACCGGCTTCGGCCTGGACGCGGGTGTCGCGATCTCCGCGGTGCTCACCTTCCGGCTCGCCACCTTCTGGTTGCCGATCGTCCCCGGCTGGATCACGTTCATGTGGATGGAGAGACGAGGAGAGATCTGACGCGGGCCGTCGCGGTCAGCGGTGCGCCGACGTTGCGTCGCCCGCCGCGGCGAGCCGGGCCCGGAGGCTGGCGCGGAGCTCGTCGACGTCCGCGTCGCGGTACTCCCGACGTTGCCGCTGGGCCGCCTTCGCACCGGCCGCGACACCCGCCGCGGTGATGCCCACGAGACCGGCCAGGCCGAGGATCTTCCACACCCGCACGGCTCGGTACTGTACCCGTGACATGAGCGAGCCGATGAGCCTCACCGACGCCGCTGCGATGGCGCGGACCGGTGACGTCTTCCTCTTCCGGGGTCCCACCGCCGCCGACCGCGCGATCCGGGTGTTCACCAACAGCCCCGTCAACCACGTCGGCATGGTGATCGCCATCGACGATCTCCCACCGCTGCTGTGGCACGCCGAGCTCGGCAAGTCACTCCCCGACGTCTGGAGCGGCGAGCTCCAACGGGGCACCCAGCTCCACCGACTCGTCGATGCGGTGAGCACGTGGCACCACCGCTACGGACAGCTCGCCTGGATGCGTCAGATCGAACCTGAGGTCACCCGGGCGATGGAGGACGAAGCGCTCCGGGTCGTCAACGAGTTCGACGGCCGCTCCTTCCCCCGGACGAGATCGCTCGTGAAGGGCTGGGTGCGCGGGCGCGCCCGGCGGCGGACCGACCTGGAGCAGATCTTCTGCGCCGAGGTCGTCGCGATCACGTACGAGCGGATGGGGCTGCTCGACGCGAAGCGTCCCCCGAACTGGTACGACCCGGGCAAGTTCTGGAGCGGCGACCGTCTCCAGCTCCGCGGCGCGACCCTCGGACCGGAGATCTCCATCATCGACATCCCCGACATCGGCCCGGTGAGGGAGCCCTGAAAACGGCGGGAGGGCTCCCCCGATTCGGGGGAGCCCTCCCGGTTCTGCGAGCCGTCGGGCCGGTGGCCTGACGGTGGCGGACCGTGTCGGTCAGACCGTCTCGTACTTCTTGCCCTCGGTGACGAACGACTCCGGAACCGTGTCGGGGACCTTGGTCGCCATCTCCTTCCTGGTGTGCCAGAGGAAGGCGATGCCCATGACCATGCAGACCACGCCGAGTCCGGCGAGCAGGCCGGCGATGCCGAGGGCCAGCATCAGGGCGCTGTGGGTGGCGGCGCCGACGCCGAGCTCGGCGACCAGAGCGTGGGCGGTGCCGCTCCAGGCCAGCTCACGGGCCTTGCCGTCGAGCACGTCGGTCCGGTCGAACTCGGTCCAGTAGCGCTCGTTGACCGGGACGGTGTAGGGCACGCCGGCCTCGAGGACCGTTCCCTGGTAGGCCTCGACGGTGCCGTTGTAAGTGCCGTCGGCAGCGAGGGCCTCGGACTCGACCGCCCGGGCGATGTCGGCCTCGGTCAAGACCACGGTTTGCTCACCATGGAGCACGTGGTAGACGATCGTCGCCATCTGGAACATGTACTCGCTCTGGTTGTTGACGACCGGGTCGTTCGGGTCGAGCCCGCCCTTGCCGTCGACGACCGGGAAGTCCCAGTCGTCCTCGAGGAGGGCCCGGATCGCCTGGGCACCTTCGACCGTTCCACGGTCGATGAGCTCACCGTCTTCGTTGTAGCTGAGCTCGACGTTCTGCGCTGCGCTGAAGGCTTCGAGCGCGTTGTAGCCGCCCTGCGTCTTGGAGAACGCCACGCCTGCGCCCACGAAGTAGCCGATACCGACCACGATGAGGAAGACTCCGAGGAGTCCGAGTGGCTTCTTGAACATGACAACCCCTTTTCGTTGCTTCGTGCAGTTCGTGATTCCGATCACGAACCGTTGACCTCAGTGTCGTCCTTGCGTGGTCAAGCAGTCAGGGACGAAGGTCCCCAGTTCGACGGACCTGATGAGGTACGGACAAAGGACCGTTTCGGACGGCCCGACCCGGGTCGCCGACCGTTCGCTCGGTACGTTCGCGGATCGTGACGATCATCAGGCGCGCGACCGAGGCCGACATCGGCACCGTCGCGAGAACCTACGGGCGGGCGTTCGCGGACGACCCGGTCATGCGCTGGTTGATCCCTGACGACGACGAGTACGAGGCGATCCAGGTGCCCTTCTTCGGGGCATTGGCACGGCGGTGGTTGTTCCACGGCACGTTGTGGTGCACCGACGACGGTGTCGCGGTCGCCGGCTGGAACCCACCCGGGCGGCCGGGGGCCGTGGTCGTCGATCCCACACCCGTCCACCATCCCGACTGGCGGATCGAGCGGTTCATCGCCCTCCGGACCGTCATCGACGCCAACACGCCGCCGGAGACCCATTGGCACCTCAACATGATCGCCACCCACCCGGACTGGCAGCGGCGCGGCCTCGCCGGTGCCCTCATGTCCACGGTGTTCGAGGTGGCCGACGAGGCCGGTCTGCCGTGCTACCTCGAGACCGAGACGCCCGAGAACGTCGCCTACTACCGACATCACGGCTTCGAGGTTCGCACCGAATGGGACGCCGCGACCGCCGACAGCCAGGGGCCGCACATGTGGGGCATGCTCCGCCCGTCCCGTGACCAGGTGCGCGAACGCGTGACAGGATTCCGGGATGAGCGAGCGCCCGTGGCTGAAGATCGCCGGCACCGTGTTCAGCACCCGCCGGGCGCGTGATCTCGCCGGCTTCTACTCGCGCCTGCTCGGCTGGCCGATGCGAGGTGACGAGGAAGGGTGGGTCGTCGTCCGCGCCGATGACGTGGCGCACGGTCTCTCGTTCCACGAGGACGTCGAGTACTCGGCGCCCGTCTGGCCGTCACGACCCGACGCGCAGCAGATGATGGTGCACCTCGACATCGGCACCGACGATCTCGACGCCGCGGTCGCTTGGGCCGTCGAGTGTGGGGCGACGCTCGCCGACCATCAGCCACAACCCGACGTCCGGGTCATGCTCGACCCCGATGGCCACCCCTTCTGCCTGTTCCCGACGGAGCACTTCTGACGGCCATCTCGCCGAGCCGTCTTCCGGCGGTTCCTGCGCACGATCTCCGCAGGAACCGCCGAAGAACGGGCGGGGGCAGGGTACGGTCGTGGTCGTGTCACGTCCACTCCGTGTCGGTGTCCAGCTCCCCGAGGTCGAGTACGAGGTCGGGTGGCCTGATCTCATCTCGATGGCGCGCGCGGCGGAAGCCGTCGGCTTCGATTCGATCTGGCTCGGCGATCATCTGCTCTACGATCTCGACGACGGGCCGCGCGGGCCGTGGGAGGTCTGGACGTCGCTCTCGGTCCTCGCGGCGGTCACCTCGCGCGTCGAGCTCGGGCCGCTCGTCGCCTCGACCGCGTTCCATGCTCCCGCGATGCTCGCCAAGCTGGCCACGACGGTCGAGGCGGTCTCGGGCGGCAGGTTGGTCCTCGGCCTCGGTGCCGGGTGGAACGAGCGTGAGTTCACCGCGTTCGGGTTCCCGTTCGACCGGCGAGTGGACCGCTTCGCCGAGGCGTTCACCGTCGTCCGTGAGCTCACGAGAACCGGTCGGTGCACGTTCGCCGGCGAGTTCGTCGAGGTGGACGACTGCATCATCCACCCGCGCGGACCCCGCCCGTCCGGCCCGCCGATCCTGATCGGCTCGGTCGGACCGCGGATGCTGCGGCTCACCCTGCCGTACGTCGACCTGTGGAACGTGTGGTGGAGCGACTTCGGCAACCGTCCCGATGGGTTCGCGGCCCGCTCGGCCGAGGTCGACGCGATCTGCGACGAGGTCGGACGCGACCCGGCCGAGGTCGGGCGCACCGCCGCGGTCCTCGTGCAGCTCGAGGGCGGCGCCGGACGCCAGATGGGTGACTACGGCTGGGGAACCGTCGAGCCGATCACCGGCTCCCCGGCGAAGATCGCCGAGGCGATCGCCGCGTTCGCGTCGGTCGGCGCCGACCACGTGCAGCTGGTCGTCGACCCCATCACGGAGCGCAGCATCGAAGCGCTCGCCGAGGTGCTCGCCCTGCTCGACGCCTGAGCCCCGCGCCCTGGCGTTATCCGGAGGTTCTTGCGTGCTACGTGCGCAGGAACCGCCGAAGAACGGCGCTCAGACGCAGAGGTTGCGGCACTCGCCGATGCCCTCGATCCGGGTGACGACCGTCTGGCCACGTCGCAGGAACACCTTCGGGTCGCGGGCGTGCCCGACGCCGCTCGGCGTCCCCGTGATGATCAGATCGCCCGGCACCAGCGTGATGAACGTCGAGATGTACTCGATCAGCTCGATCGGACCGAAGCACAGCTCCTTCGTGTTGGAGGACTGCATCACCTCGCCGTCGACCACGCACTCGATCGGGAAGTGGGCCGGCTGCCCGGGCTCGGCGACCACGAGGTGCGGTCCGACCGGTGTCGAGCCCTCCCATGCCTTCCCGGGCATGAACTGGGTCGTGTGGTACTGGAAGTCGCGCACGCTGATGTCGTTGGCGACGGTGTACCCGGCGATCGCCGCCTCGGCGTCGTCGCCACGGACCCGGCGGACCGACTGGCCGATGACGACGGTCAGCTCGGCCTCCCAATCGACGCTCGTCGACTCGTCGTCGTGGGGGAGCGGGAGGTCGTCGTGGGCCCCCGCCAACGAGCGTGCGTACTTGGGGAACAGGGTCGGGTGCGTCGGCGGGGTCCGGCCGGTCTCGGCGATGTGGTCGAGGTAGTTCAGCCCGACACAGATCACCTTCTCCGGGTGGGGGACGAGCGGGGCGTAGTCGAGGTGTGCCACGTCGTGGTGGACCCCGTCGGCGTGCGCCGCGGTCGATCGCCACACCGGATCGGCGAGCAGCTCACCCACGTCGGCGTGTCCGGTCTCCACCGCCACACCGTCGGCGTCGTCGACGCGCACGCACCGCGTGCCGGCCTCGATCCGGATCGTCGCCAGTCGCATCATGTCGCTCCTCTCGTCTGCCGTCAGTCCAGCAAACCCAGGAGCCTGGCGGCGTTGAGCTTCATCACCTTCGGCTTCACCTCGTCCTTGATCGGCAGCGTCTCGAAGTCCTGCATCCACCGTTCCGGGGTGATCAGCGGGAAGTCCGATCCGAACAGCATCTTGTCCTTCAGGATCGTGTTCGTGTAGCGGACCAGGTTGTCGGGGAAGTACTTCGGTGACCAGCCCGACAGGTCGATGTACACGTCCTGCTTGTGCGTCGCGACCGACAGCGCCTCGTCCTGCCACGGGAACGACGGGTGGGCGAGGATGATCTTGAGGCCCGGGAAGTCCGCCGCCACGTCGTCGATGAGCATCGGGTTCGAGTACTTCAGCTTGATGCCACCACCGCCGGGCAGCGCCGCGCCGATACCGGTCTGACCGGTGTGGAACAGGGCGATTCGCCCGTGCTCGGCGATCGCGTCGTAGATCGGGTAGTACGCCGGGTCGTTCGGCTGGAACGCCTGCACCGACGGATGGAACTTGAACCCCTTCACCCCGAACTCGTCGACGAGGCGGTGGATCTCGTTGACCGCGGCCCGCCCCATGTGCGGATCGACCGACCCGAACGCGATCAGCGCGTCGGGGTTGTCGGCCGCCGCTCGCGCGATCTCGTCGTTCGGAACCGGGGGCACGCCCATCGCCGTCGTCGCGTCGACGGTGAAGACGACGGCCATCATCCTCCGCTCGCGGTAGTACTCGGCCATCTCCCGCGCCGGCGGGCGGTGGATGTGCGTCGACGCGAAGTAGCGGTCGGCCGCCTCGGTGAGCTCGGGGGACAGCGCACCGCAACCGGTCACCTCCGAGACCTCGGCATGCGTGTGCACGTCGATGGCCACCAGCTGGTCGATGTCGATCGCCGTCATGGAGTGGATCGTGCCAGACGTGGCCGGGTGGGACCCAGCCCGACGTTCACCACCGCGGGCCGGACGGTGACGCGACGATGGTCACGTCACCTCGAACACGTCGATGCGGACCACGCCCGGCTCGATCGGCGGGCGGATGGCGCTCACGCAGACGACGTCGTTCAGCCAGGCATACGGGCCTGCCGGCGCCTCGAAGCGCGGGATGCCGCGAGCGTGCCAGGCATCCCCTGGGTCGTTGCCGGCGCCGAGCATCGGCAGTGCGGCGGACACGTTCGGGTGGGAGGCCTCGTGGATGACCCCGATCGTGACGCCGTCGTGGCTCCGCAACGTGTAACGAGCCCAGAAGTTCATCGTGTCGTCCGGCCGGATCGTGTTCCAGTCCGCTCCGCCGGGGAGCACCTCACCACGCAGGCGCTCGCCGGTGACGTCGCCGCCGGTGATCGGGATGACACGGCGATAGCCGTCGGGCAGGTCGCCGACTTCGATCGGCCGGTCGACAGTGACGCGGAGCTCCACGAGGGGGCGCAGGTGTGGCGTGATCATCTCGTCCTCCATCGCTCGGGCGCCGGTCAGAGCGCGAAGCCGCCGAGCTTCGTCTCGAGGTATTCGGTGATGCCTTCGTGGCTGCCCTCCCGCCCGATGCCCGAGTCCTTCATGCCGCCGAAGGGCGCCGACGCCGCGGTCGGGTTGACGTCGTTCACCCCGACGATGCCGAACCGGAGACCCTCGAACGCCCGGATCGCGGTCGAGAAGTCCTGGGTGTAGACGTACGCCGCGAGTCCGTAGTTCGTGTCGTTGGCGAGGGACAGCACCTGGTCGACGTCGCCGTAGGTGATGACCGGTGCGACCGGCCCGAACGTCTCCTCGTGATAGATCTTCATGTCGTCGCGGACGCCGGCGAGCAGGGTCGGTGCGTAGAAGTGGCCTCGGTCGAACGGCGCGTCGTCGAGCCGGTGCCCGCCGACGAGCGCCGTTGCTCCGAGCGCGACCGCATCGTCGACCTGCATGGCGACCTTGGCGACCGCCGCCTCGTTCACCAGCGGCCCGACCCCCACGCCCTCGTCGAACCCGTTGCCCGCCCGCACCTTGCCGACCCGGTCGACGAGCGTGGACACGAACGCGTCCTCGTGCGCCTCGCTGACGTAGAGACGGTTCGGGCTGATGCAGGCCTGTCCTGCGTTGAGGAACTTGAGTGCCGCCGCGCCCTTCGCCGCGCGGACCGGGTCGGCGTCGGGGAAGACGATGAACGGAGCGTGGCCGCCGAGCTCGACCGAGACCCGCTTGAGATTGCCGGCTGCGACGGCGGCGAGGTGCTTGCCCACGGCGGTCGAACCGGTGAACGTGAGCTTGCTCACCCGCGGGTCGGTCGTGAGCACCTCGCCGACCGGCTTCGGGTCGAGCGCGGTCACGAGGTTGACGACCCCTGGCGGGGTCCCGACCGCTTCGAAGATCTCGAACACCGCTCGAGCGCAGAGTGGTGTCGCCTCGGCCGGCTTGAGCACGAGGGTGCAGCCGGCGGCGAGCGCCGGCGCCATCTTCCGGGTGAGCATCGAGATCGGGTAGTTCCACGGCGTGACCATGGCGACCACGCCGACCGGTTGCCGGAGCACGAGGAACCGCTGGTCGGGGCGGGCCGACGGCAACCACTCGCCGGTGACGCGTGTGGCCTCCTCGGCGTAGAACCGGAGGAAGTCGGCGGCGTAGGTGACCTCGGCCCGGCTCGCCTTCAGCGGCTTCCCCTGTTCGCGGGTCATCAGCTCGGCCAGCTGCTCCGAGCGTTCGGTCATGAGTTGCCAGGCGCTGAGGAGCAGGTCGGCGCGCCGGTGTGCGGTCGTGGTCGACCACGTCCCGAACGCCGCGTCGGCGGCCGCGATCGCGTCCCGAACGTCGTCGGCGTCGCCGTCGGGGACCTGTCCGATCACGTCGCCAGTCGCCGGATCGGTGACGTCGAACGTCCGCCCCGTTCGCGCGGCGTGCCAGGAACCGTCGATGAACATGCTGCAGAAACTACGAAGTCGGATTCTGCTCCACGAACCGAGGGATGCAGGCCGTGCCGCGGGATTGAACCAGCGGTCGGCCGGGTATCTGTCGAACATGAAAGTTCCCTTTGGTTTCATGCTCGGTTTCGTGTCCGGCGCGTACGTGTGGTCGAAGCTCACCGACGAGCAACGGGCGAGCGTCAACGACAAGATCGACCAGTTCGCCAAGACCGGCCGCACCGGAAAGATCGCGAAGACCGTTCGGTCGGGTGTCGGCGACGTCGCCGATGTGGCGACCGAGCGCGTCACCGACGCCACCGAGACCGTGACCGACGCCGCAGCGTCGGCGATCTCGACCGATGGCCCCGCGGCGCACGCCAACGCCGGCACCAACTGAGCTGCCCTCCTGAGCGCATTCCGGCCCCGCCCACAGAGGGCGGGTCGTCAGAGGCCGGGTCGTCGACCCGGGCTACCGACCCTTCCGGTACCGACCCATCTCGCGCTCGGCGTCACGTGCGGCGTCACGTTCGGCGATTGCCTGGCGCTTGTCGGCCTTGGCGCGACCCTTGCCGATGCCGAGCTCGACTTTGACCTTGCCATCGCGGAAGTACAGGTTGAGCGGCACGAGCGACACACGGTCCTGGTCGACCTTCGCCTTCAGCCGCCGGATCTCGTCGCGGTGTAGCAGCAGCTTGCGTGACCGGTCAGGGTCGTGGGCGCCGAAGCCGATCGCGAACGTGTACGGCGCGACGTGGACCCCTTCGAGCCAGACCTCGCCGTTTCGGATCCTGGCGAAGGCGTCGGCGAGCTGCACCTGCGATTCGCGCATCGACTTCACCTCGCTGCCGAGCAGCACGATGCCGGCCTCGACCGTGTCGTCGATCGCGTAGTTGTGGCGCGCGGCGCGATTCGACGCGATGAGCTTCGTCCCGGGGGGAGTGCCCTTCTTCGGCTTCGATCTGGCCATGGCGCGTTCACGCTACCGGCCGGGCCGCGTCGCTGCCGATAGGGTTCGGCCCGTGCTACGACTCGATCGGGCGGCGTTCGACGCCCTCTGTGACCTGGCGTTTCGCGAGTACCCGCTCGAGATGTGCGGCCTGATCGCCGGGGAACCAGGTGCCGATCGAGCCGCTCGGTTCTACCCGTGCCGCAACGCTGCCGAGTCCGCGCGCGTGTACACGGTCGACCCGAAGGACTTCTTGCGCGCTGAGATCGACGCCGACGACCGCGGCTGGGAGATCAACGGGGTGGTCCACAGCCACACCCACTCGGAGCCGTACCCGAGTCCCACCGACATCGCCCAGGCGCCGGACCCGGCGTGGCACTACGTGATCGTCAGCCTCAAGCGCGATGCGCCCGAGCTGCGCAGCTATCGCATCGTCGACGAACAGGTCACCGAGGAGCCGATCGAGCTCGTCTGACCGTGCCCATGGTCCGCGCCGGCGAACGCACGGGTGGTCCGGGCAGCGGACCATCGCTAGAATCCCGACCAAACACATCGGATTGATCGGAATGATCCGGATTCGGCCGCGGTTGGAGCGAGCATGACGGTACAGATGGCACACCGGGGGGTCGGAGCGATGTCGGGCATCAGCGCGGTGCACGCGAACGTGCTCGATCTCGTCGGGAACACGCCGATCGTCGACGTGTCGAACCTGTCGCCCAACCCGAACGTCCGCCTCCTCGCCAAGCTGGAGATGCAGAATCCGTGGGGGTCGGTGAAGGACCGCATCGCCAAGGCGATGATCGAGGCCGCGGAGAAGGACGGGTCGCTCCTCCCCGGACAGACCATCATCGAGCCGTCGTCGGGCAACACCGGCATCGCCCTCGCCGCGATTGCCCGGCTCAAGGGGTACCCGATCAAGATCCTCCTCCCGGAGAGCGTGTCGATCGAACGCCGCCAGATGCTGGAGATCATGGGCGCCGAGATCATCCTCACCCCCGGGGCCGAGGGTTCGAACGGTGCGGTGCGTCGCGCGGAGCAACTCGCCGCCGAGCACCCGGAGTGGTGCTTCATCTACCAATACGGCAACGATGCCAACCCGCGCGCGCACTACGAGGGCACCGGCCCGGAGATCTGGCGCGACGTCCCCGACATCACCCACTTCGTCGCTGGCCTGGGCACGAGTGGCACGCTGATGGGGACGGGCCGCTTCCTCAAGGAGCAGAACCCCGACATCCAGATCGTGGCGGTCGAGCCACCGCTCGGGGAGCGCGTCGAGGGCCTCCGGAACATGGACGAGGGCTACATCCCGCCCGTGTTCGAGAACTGGAACGGGTTCGAGCTGCTCGACCGCAAACGGGTCGTGCGGCCTCGCGAGTCGATCGAATGGACTCGGCGCCTCGTCGCCGAGTGTGGCATCTTCGCCGGGCTGTCGACCGGGGCGGCGCTCGCCGGGGCGGTGAAGGTCGCGTCGGGCATCCCCGAGGGCCAGTCCGCGACGGTCGTCTTCATCGTCTGCGACGGGGGATGGAAGTACCTCTCGACCGGCGCCTACACCGCCGATCTCGACGAGGCCGAGGCCAACGCCGAGCAGATCATCTACTTCTGATCGCCGCCGACATCGGCCGGGTGCAGTTCTCCGGTGTGCCGGCCGGGTTACCGTGGCCTCCATGAGCGACACCGGTCAGCCGCCGAGCAGTGGTACCCCCGACCCGTCCGTGCCCCCGACCGAGCCGATGCCGGTGACCCCACCGCCGGGCTCTGGTCCGGTGCTCCCGCCGACCGAGCCCGTCCCGCCCGGCGGGGCCGTCCCGCCCGGCGGCACCATCCCGCCCGGCGGCACTGTGCCGCCGGGACCTCCGCCCGAGGGCCCGTGGTACGAGAACCGCACGGCGATGGCGGTCGTCGTCGTCACGGCGCTCGCGTTGCTGTTCTTCCTGATCGCGTTCTTCATCTGGTGGGGGAGCGACGGCGATGACGACGAGGTCGTGATCGACCCCGGTCCGATCACGAGTGGCACCGTGCTCAGTTCGAGCACCGTCGACACCAGCACCACGTCGACCACCGCGGAGTCGACCACGTCGACCACGACCAGCACGACGACCACGACCACGACGACCACGACGACATTGCCGCCGACGACCACGACCACGACCACCGAGGCACCGACCACCACGGCAGCACCGACCACCGTGGCGCCCACCACCACGATCCCGGAGATCGTCGTGCCCCCGCAGTCCGAGCCCAACGTCTGGGACATCATCGTCAACAGTCCCGATCTCGGTCGGGCGCGCGAGCTGTTCGAGCTGGCTGGGCTCGACGCGGTCCTGTCGGATCCCGATCTGGTCGTCACCGTGTTCGTCCCGACCGACCAGGCGATCGAGGCTGCTGCCGGCGGCCAGGGAGCTCCCGACCTGTCGGACCCCGACGTCGTCCGCTCGATCCTCGAGGCGCACCTGCATCTCGGTGATGCGTTCGCCTCGCTCGACGGGCTGACCGAGATCACGGTGGAGAACGGTGGCCCGCAACCGGTCACGGCCGACCCGCCGACGTTCGGCGACATCCCCCGACCGGCGAGCGTGGTCGTGAGCGAGCCCAGCGGGGCGAACGGAGTGATCCACGTCATCGACCAGGTCGTCGCCCCCCAGCCCTGACGCCTTCCCTGACCATCTGCGTGTTCTCCTCCGCTTGCGGCTCGCTGTCCGCGCCGGAAGCGGACGAGTCACGTGAAGGTCGTTCGGGGGGCCGGTCAGCGCTTGCGTTGGAGGTGGATCGGCTGGGCGCCGAGGAAGCGGCTCGTGTAGCTCGTGATGTTGCCGATGTAGTTCGCGCGCTCGTAGGCGGCCGGGTCGGCCACCGCGTCGCGGCTCACGGCGCCGCGCATCTGATCGACCGAGCGGTAGTCGTGCTCCCGCATCCACTCGCGGAGCTCGTGCTCCATCTGCGAGAGGTAGGACGCGCCGTGGAACAGCAGTGCCGAGGTCGACATCGCGACATCGGCGCCGGCGAGCACGAGCTTGGCGACGTCCCGACCGGCGTGCACCCCCGTCGACCCGGCGATCGAGATGTTCAGGAACTCTCGGGCGATCCCGATCCACCGGAGCGGGAGCCGCAGCTCGGCCTGGGTGCTCAACGAGATCTTCGGCTTCACGTCGAGGGTCTCGAGATCGAGGTCGGGCGCGTAGAACCGGTTGAACATCACCACGCCGTCGGCGCCGGCGTCCTGGAGGCCGAGCAGGAACGATGCCAGCGACGAGTAGAACGGCGAGATCTTCACCGCGACGGGCAGTTCGACCTCCTCGGCGAGGAGCGCGACGAGCTCGAGCTGCTCGGCCTCGATCGAGGCTCCACCGATCGTCGGATCGGCGGCCACCGTGTACAGGTTGAGCTCGATCGCGTCGGCGCCGGCATCGGCCAGCAACCGGCCGTACCGGAGCCATCCGCCGACGTTCGCGCCGTTGAGGCTCGCGATGACCGGGACGTCGACCCGGTACTTCGCCGCCTCGACCAGGGAGAGATAGGCATCGGTCCCGGTGTTGTAGCCGTCGACCTCCGGGAAGAACGAGGTCGCCTCCCCGAAGCTCTCCTGGTGCATCGTGAAGAGTCGATCGATCTCGCTGGTCTCGTGCTCGATCTGCTCCTCGAAGAGCGACGGGAGCACGACCGCCCCGGCGCCGGCGTCCTGCAGCTCGGTGAGCTTGTCGAGGTCGCCCGTGTACGGTCCGGCCGACGCGACCAGCGGTGAGCGCAGGCGCAGGCCGAGGTACTCGGTGTGCAGATCAGTCATGTCCCTCCACCTCCACCGGCGCGCCGGCCGCGGTCGTTGCTGGATCGGTCGTGTGCAGCTCGGTCAGCTCGTCGGGTCCGTCGACGTGTGGCACGGTGCGTTCGACCTCGGCCAGCTGCTGGTAGAAGCGCCACCGTTCGTCGATCGCTGCCTGGGCCAGGTCGAGCAGTCGCTCGGACCGCTCGGGGTCGGTCCGGGCGAGCATCGCGTACCGGGCCTCCTGCAGGGCGAACTCGCGGAGCGGGATCGACGGGGGGCCGGAGTCGAGCTGGAACGGGTGCTCGTGCTCTTCGACCGACGGCCGGAACCGGTACAGCGGCCAGTATCCCGACTTCACCGCTTCCTTCTGGTGGGCCATCGACGTGGTCATGTCGATGCCGTGGGCGATGCAGGTCGAGTAGGCGATGATGAGCGACGGGCCGTCCCAGGCGTCGGCTTCCAGCAGCGCCTTGACGGTCTGGACCTCGCTGCCGCCGAGCGCGATCTGAGCGACGTAGACGTTGCCGTAGCTCCGGGCGATCGCGCCGAGGTCCTTCTTGCCGGTCGACTTGCCGGCCGTCGCGAACTTGGCGACGGCACCGAGCGGCGTGGCCTTCGAGGCCTGGCCGCCCGTGTTCGAGTACACCTCGGTGTCGAGCACGAGGAGGTTCACGTTGCGGCCGCTTCCGAGCACGTGATCGACGCCGCCGTACCCGATGTCGTAGGCCCATCCGTCGCCGCCGACGATCCAGGTGCTCGTGCGGACCAGCTCGTCGGCCATCGTCTCGAGTCGCCGAGCGCGCTCGTCGTCGATCGTGCCGAGTCGCTCGCGCAAGGCGACGACCCGCTCGCGCTGGGCGATCACATCCGCCTCGGTCGGCTGTGCGTTCGCGAGCAACGCCGTGGCCAGCTCGGGCCCGATCGCACCCGCCAGCTCGTCGACGAGCCGTGCCGCCTCGTGCTGGTGGTGCTCGATGGCCAGCCGGATACCGAGTCCGAACTCGGCGTTGTCCTCGAACAGCGAGTTCGACCAGGCCGGTCCGACGCCGGCCGAGTTCTTGGTGTAAGGCGTGGTCGGGAGGTTGGCGCCGTAGATCGACGAGCAGCCGGTGGCATTGGCGATGACGAGACGGTCGCCGAAGAGTTGGGTGAGCAGCTTGATGTAGGGGGTCTCACCACACCCCGAGCAGGCGCCGGAGAACTCGAACAGCGGTTGCAGGAGCTGGCTGTTCTTGACCGTGTCGTGGCTGATCGCCGTCCGGTCGAGCTCGGGGATGCGGAGGAAGAAGTCCCAGCGGTCGCGCTCGGTCTCGCGGTGATCGGCGATGTCGCGCATGTTGATCGACTTCCGCTTGACCTCCGACTTGTCCTTGGCCGGGCAGACGTCGACGCAGATGCCGCATCCGGTGCAGTCGTCCGGTGCGACCTGGACGGTCAACGAGAACCCGTCGAGCTCACGGGACCGGAACGGCTTCGTCAGGAAGTTGGCGGGCGCATCGGCGAGGGCATGGGGCTCGTAGACCTTCATCCGGATCGCGGCGTGCGGGCACACGATCGCACACTTGCCACAGTCGATGCACAGGTCGGGTTCCCAGATCGGGATCTGAGCGGCGAGGGCGCGCTTCTCGTACTGGGTCGTGCCGGTGGGGAAGGTGCCGTCGATCGGCAGCGCGGACACCGGCAGCAGGTCGCCCTTGCCGGCGATCATGGTGGCGGTGACCCGCTCGACGAAGTCGCGCTCGTGGGGTGGGGCGGCGAACGCCACGTCGAGCGCGCGCTCCTCGGCACGATCGCGTGCGCCGATCGATGTGGGCACGGCGACCGCGACCATCTCGCCGAGCGCCCGGTCGACTGCCTCGTGATTCCGTTCGACCACCAGACGTCCACGGCGTCCGTACGTCTGCTCGATCGACCGCTTGATCGCGTCGATCGCCTGCTCCATCGGCATGACGTCGGCCAGGGCGAAGAAGCACGGTTGCATCACGGTGTTGATGCGTCCCGGCATGCCCAGCTCCCGGGCGACGCGGGCAGCGTCGATGGTGAAGACCCGGAGCCCCTTGTCGATGATCGCGTCCTGGATGGGGCCCGGCAGGTGGTCCCACACCTCGTCGGCGGGGAACGGCGCGTTCAGGAGGAACGTGCCGCCTCGCTTCGCGAGCTCGAGCACGTCGAACCGGTCGAGGAGCCCGAACTGATGGCACGCGACGAGGTCGGCGTCCTCCACCAGGTAGGTCGAGTTGATCTCGTCAGGGCCGTACCGGAGGTGCGACACCGTCATCGATCCGGACTTCTTGGAGTCGTAGACGAAGTAGCCTTGGGCGCGCAGCCCGGGTTCGTCGCCGATGATCTTGACCGACGACTTGTTCGCCCCGACCGTGCCGTCGCTGCCGAGCGCGTAGAAGACCGCCGAGCGGTGGGGGAGATGGACTCGGAAGTCGGGTTCGACCTCGAGGCTGAGGTGCGTGACGTCGTCGATGATGCCGACCGTGAACCGGCGGCGCGGGTGTTCGACGGTCAACTCGTCGAACACCGCCTTCACCATGGCCGGGGTGAACTCCTTCGAGCCCAACCCGTAGCGACCACCGATCACGTCGATCGAGGATCGACCGGCGTCGGCCAGGACGGTGACGACATCCTGGAGGAGTGGCTCGCCGACCGAACCGGGTTCCTTCGTGCGGTCCAGGACGGCGATCGAGCGAACGGTCTCCGGGATCGCTGCCAGCAAGGCCTCGGTCGGGAAGGGCCGGAAGAGCCGGACGGTGAGCAGCCCGATGCGCTCACCCTGGGCGACGAGCGCGTCGACCGTCTCGCGAGCAGCGCCGGCTCCCGATCCCATGATCACGACCACCCGCTCGGCATCGACCGCGCCGTGGTAGTCGACGAGGGAGTAGCGGCGCCCCGTGAGCGTCGCGAGCTCGTCGAACACGCCCGTGACGATGCCGGGGACCGCGTCGTGGTAGCCGTTCGCCGCCTCCCGGCCCTGGAAGAACACGTCCGGGTTCTGGGCGGTTCCACGCACGACCGGCGCGGTCGGACGCAGCCGCCGGTCCTTGTGCGCTGCGACGTCGCTGTCGAGCACGAGCGAGCGCAGGTCGTCCTCGCCCAGCAGGTCGACGCGGTTGATCTCGTGCGAGGTCCGGAACCCGTCGAAGAAGTGCAGGAACGGCACCCGGCTGCGGAGGGTCGCGGCGTGCGCGACCGCGGCGAAGTCCTGTGCCTCCTGCACGGAGCTCGCCGCGAGCATCGCGAACCCGGTGGTGCGGGCGGCCATCACGTCGGAGTGGTCGCCGAAGATCGACAACGCATGGGTCGCGACCGCCCGCGCCGCGACGTGGATGACGGCCGGGGTGAGCTCGCCGGCGATCTTGAACATGTTGGGCAACATGAGGAGCAACCCCTGGGATGCCGTGAACGTCGTCGCGAGGGAACCGGCCTGGAGCGCGCCGTGCAGTGCACCTGCGGCACCCGCCTCCGACTGCATCTCCACGATGTCGGGGACGCCACCCCACATGTTCGGTCGATCGTCTGCCGCCCAGGTGTCGGCGAGCTCTCCCATCGGCGATGCCGGTGTGATGGGGTAGATGGCGACGACCTCGGAGAGGGCGTAGGCGACGCGCGCGGCAGCTTCGTTGCCGTCGATGGAAGTGCTGGGCATGGGTCCATCATGGCTGTACCTGCCAGCGGTCCGAAACGGCCGAAAGCCTCTCTCGGGTCGACAGCCGTCAATCGAGGCGCCGCATCGACCGTTCCGGACGACCTGGGTGGCGCAGGAGGATCGATGCATCGACCACGTGGCACCGGCCGTCGTGGCCGACGATGACCGGGTTGAGGTCGAGCTCGGCGATCTCCGGGTGGTCCGAGGCGAGCTGGGCGACGCGGGTGATGACGTCGGCGACCTGGTCGAGCGCATCTTCGGCGAGCCCGGCCGCGGCACGGGTGCCGGAGATCAGCGACCGTGCCGTCGCCGGCGAGATCGGCGCCAGCCGACTGGATTCGTCCGCGATCACGTCGGCCTGCGCGCCGCCGAGTCCCGCCGTCACGATCGGGCCCACCCGCTCGTCGAGGGAGGAGTGGATGCGCAGGTCGAGGCCGCTCGGAGTCATGCGCTGCACGATGACGTGGGCTGCGGCCTCGCCGAGGTGGTGACGCATCGACGCGACCGACTCGGCGACGTCGTCGGCGTCGTTCAGATCGAGCGCGATCCCGGTGTCGACGGTGCGACCACGACGCCGATGTTCGGCCTTGACAGCGACGGGATACCCCATCTGATCGGCTGCCGCGACGGCGTCGTCGGCCTCGACGATCGCCGTCGGCGGCATGTCGATGCCGTACGCCTCGAGGAGAGCACGGAGCGCCCCTGGTGTCATCGTGCCGGCGCCGAGGTGATCGGCGATCAGCGCTCCGGCCACGGCCGGTTTGATGTGGTCGAGCGGTCGGACCGGCTCCGGGGCCTCGTCGGCGCGCCAGCGCGAGTAGGCCGCGACCCGACCCAGCACGGCCGCCGCCTGCTCCGGGAACGCGAAGCTGGGGATCGACGAGTCGGGCCGGAGCGGACCATCTCCCGAACCGAGCATGACCGCCACGACCGGTTTGCGGGCACCTGATCG
>DATHUU010000058.1:0-2437 GCA_035461925.1 Ilumatobacter sp. | reverse complement strand
GAGAACGCCTGGTCCCAGATCGACGTGCAGCTGAAGCGACGTCTCGACCTGATCCCGAACCTGGTCGAGACGGTGAAGGGGTACGCGGCCCACGAGCGCGAGACCCTCGACGCCGTGATCCGGGCCCGCAACGCCGCCATCGAGGCTCCGGACACGCCCGAGGCGCAGTCGAAGGTCGAGAACCAGCTGACCGGGACGCTCCGACAGCTGTTCGCCCTCGGTGAGGCCTATCCGGACCTCAAGGCGAACCAGAACTTCCTCGCGCTGCAGGAGGAGCTCACGGCCACGGAGGGTCGGGTGGCGTACGCGCGGCAGTTCTACAACGACTCCGTGCTCGCCTACAACAACAAGCTCCAGCAGTTCCCGACGATGTACTTCGCGAAGATCCTCAAGTTCGACCGCCGCGAGTACTTCGAGGCCGATGAGGCCGCCCGCTCGACCCCGTCGGTCGAGTTCTGACCCGCTAGCCACCGACACCCCCCATGTACGACCAGATCCGTTCCAACAAGCGTCGGAGCGCGCTCCTCATCGCCGGCTTCGTCGGTGTGCTCGCGATCGTCGGTGCTGCCGTCGGCCTGCTGATCGGGGGCGGTGTCGTCCCCACGGTCGTCGCGCTCGTGATCGGAGCACTCGTCGCCTTCGGGAGCTACTGGAAAGCCGACACGATCGCGCTCGCGGTGAGCCGCGCCCGCCCGGCCGACGAGCACGAGTACGCCCGACTCCACAACCTGGTCGAGGGGCTCTGCATCGCCTCCGGTCTCCCCAAGCCCGGCGTCTACGTCGTCGAGGATCCCGCCCCCAACGCCTTCGCGACCGGTCGCAATCCGCGCCACGCTTCGATCGCGGTCACGACCGGGCTCCTGGAGAAGATGAACCGGGTCGAGCTGGAGGGCGTCGTCGCCCACGAGCTCAGTCACATCAAGAACTACGACATCCTGATCTCGACCCTCGCGGTCACGATGGTGGGCGCGGTCGCGCTGCTGGCCGATCTCACGATCCGGACGATGTGGTGGAACGGAGGGCGGGTCCCGCGCCAGGGCGACCACGGCGATCGCGGCAACCCGCTCGGCTATCTCGGCATCGGCGTGATCATGATCTCGCCGCTGATCGCCCGAGCGATGCAGGCTGCCATCTCCCGCCAGCGTGAGACGCTCGCCGACGTGAGCGCGTGTCAGATGACCCGGTATCCGCCCGGCCTCATCTCGGCCCTCGAGAAATTGCGCGACGACACGACGGTGACGCACTCAGCGTCCACCGCTACGGCACACTTGTGGATCGAACAACCGATGAGCGGTGTGGGCGACGACGGTCGACTGGGCGGCCCTCACCGGTGGTTCGACACCCATCCACCACTCGACGAACGCATCGCACTGCTGAGGGAACTGTGAACCGAACCACCAATCGGACCGTGCCCGGCCTCCTGGCCGTCGCCCTGATCGCCGCGGCCTGCTCGGGCGGCGACGACGCCGCCGAGACCACGGTCGCCTCCACCTCGACCGTCGAGGCGACCACCACGGAGGCACCGACCACCGTGGCACCGACGACGACGACGACGGTGCCAGCGACGACCACCACGACGATCCCCGATGTCCCTCGGATGCCGCTCACCGGCGAGCCGATCGACGATCCGTCGGAGGTGCCCGACCGTCCGGCGCTCGTCGTCAAGATCTCGAACGCTCCGCAGTCGGTCCTGCCCCAGTCGGGACTCAACGATGCCGACCTGGTGATCGAGGAGGTCATCAACGCCAACGTGACCCGGTTGGCAGCGGTCTACCACTCCACCGAGAGCGATCCTGTCGGCCCGATCCGGTCGGGACGGGCTCAGGACATCAACCTGCTGCTGGCGCTCAACCGGCCGTTGTTCGCGTGGAGCGGCGGCAACCCGGCGGTCACCCGGGCGGTGCGGGAGTCCGATCTCATCGATCTCGACTTCCGGTTCAACCCCGGGTACTACCGACGCTCGGGCCGCACCGACGCCAACACGCTCTACTCGAGCACCGACGTGCTCTGGGCCCAGACCCCCGAGGAGGCCGGCAGGCCGACGCGGCTGTTCCCGTACCTCCCGGTCGGGGAGACGCCCGAGGGGGACTCGGCCACCGAGATCACCGTGATCCTCGACAGCGTGCGCGCCCAGTGGACCTACGACGCCGAGTCCGGCCGGTACCTCCGGACCCAGAACGGCCAGGAGCACACGACCGAGCAGGGCAGCGAGATCAACCGCGTCTGGGCCGACAACGTCGTGGTCATGATGGCCGACTACGGCCTCAACCCGGCCGACGGCAACCCCGACGCCCAAGTGCTCGGCTCCAACCCGGTCTACGTGTTCAGCGGCGGGACGGTCCGCGTCGGGACGTGGCTACGGTTCCAGCCGACCGATCCGCTCGACTTCTTCGACAACGTCGACGACCTCAACCGCATCGGCCTGGTGCCCGGTCGG
>DATHUU010000057.1:0-5238 GCA_035461925.1 Ilumatobacter sp. | reverse complement strand
CGTGCTCGTGGTCGTGCTCGTGGTCGTGCTCGTGGTCGTGCTCGTGGTGGTCGTCGTGGGTCGGCCCGGGCCGTCGCAGAAGTGCGACAGGACGAAGTTGACCGAACCGCCCGGCGGCGCGATCTCGGCCGACGAGCCCGTCTTGAGGAGGTCGGCGAACGTGTAGCCGTCGGGCACCATGACGTACACGTTGTCGGGCTTCTGGTTGTTCGGGTTCAAGATGATCTCGCTGCCGGAGAACGTCACCAGATTGCCGGCGAGGTTGAGCGTGATCGACACGAAGCTGTAGCCCTGGCCGCCTGCGATCACGAAGTGCCAGAAGTCGTCGATCGCGTTCGGACACTCGGAGGTGTTCTCGGTCGGCGCCTCGGTGTTGTTGAGCGGCACCGTCTGCGTCGGCACCGGCTCTTCGCCGGAGACCGGACCGGCCGACAGGCCGACGGTCGCCAGGATCGCACCCGCGGTGATCGCGATCGCGCCGATCACGCTGCGTGAGCGAGGCCGGGCGTTGGTGTGTTCGATTGAGTGCTGCACGTGGTCTCCCTCGGTGTGGTCGCACTGAGCGTAGGCCCGAACACCAGGTGATGTCACGCGAAATTCAAGTTCTTGACGATCGCCGCACGGTGTCCCGCTCTCGGACGCAGAGAGTGTTCACGTAACCGCGTCCCGCGGGCGCGGATCGGGTTCAGGTGTCGCGCAGCACGCGGCGGAGGATCTTCCCGCTCGGCGACTTCGGGATCTGGTCGACGAACTCGACGATCCGGATCCTCTTGTAGCTCGCGACGTGGCCGGCCACGTACTCCTGGAGCTCCTCGGCGGTCAGCTCGACGCCCGGCTGCGCGACGACGAACGCCTTCGGGAGCTCTCCGGCTTCGTCGTCCTCGACGCCGATCACGGCCACGTCGGCGACCTTCGGATGCGCGACGAGCAGTGCCTCGAGCTCGGCCGGCGGGACCTGGAACCCCTTGTACTTGATGAGCTCCTTGACGCGGTCGACGATCGACACGTGGTCGTGCTCGTCGATGACGGCGATGTCGCCGGTGTGCAACCAGCCATCCTCGTCGATCGTGTTGCGCGTCGCCTCGAGGTTGTTGAGGTAGCCCTTCATCACCTGCGGGCCCCGCACCCACAGCTCGCCTTCTTCGCCCACACCGCGGTCCTCCCCGGTCCCCGGGTCGACGAGCCGGATCTCGGTGCTCCCGACGGTGATCCCCGACGTCCCCGGCCGGAAGTCGCCCTCGACGGTGCAGTGGCTCACCGGGCTCAGCTCGGTCATGCCGTAGCCCTGGACGACCTCGCACCCCACCCGCTTGGCAGCCTCGGCGGCCAGCTCGGCACCGAGCGGCGCCGCGCCGGAGAAGACCTGCACGAGGCTCGACAGGTCGTACTGGTCGACGATCGGGTGCTTCGCGAGGGCGAGCACGACGGGCGGGACGGCGTAGAAGCGGGTCACGCGGTGGCGCTGGGTGAGCTCCAGGGCCTGTTCGAGATCGAAGCGCGGCATCGTGACGACGGTCGCGCCCATCGACAGGCCCAGGTTCATCAGCACCGACATGCCGTAGATGTGGAAGAACGGCAGGAACGCCAGTGCCACCTCGTGCTCGACGGGCTGGATGCACGGCTCGGTCTGCAACGCGTTGGCGACGAGGTTGCGGTGCGTGAGCATGACGCCCTTCGGCAGGCCGGTCGTACCAGAGGAGTAGGGCAGCACCACGACGTCGTCGTCCAGATCGACGGGGACCTGCTCGATCGGATCGACGGCGAGCAGATCGAGCGCGCTGCCCGTGCCCTCCGCGCCGTCGAGCGTCAGGATCTCGGTCACGTTCGTGCCCTCGATCGCCTCCTTCGCGGTCTCGGCGAACAGGCCGATCGTGACGAGCATGGTGGCGCCGGCGTCGTTCAGCTGGAACCGCACCTCCTCGGCTCCGTACGTGGGGTTGACGGTGGTGACCGTGCCGCCGGCGACGGCAACACCGTGGAAGACGATCGCGTACTCGGGCAGGTTCGGTGCCATGAGCGCGAGCACGTCCCCCCGACCGAACCCGCGAGCCTGCAGACCACCGGCGAAGCGGGGGATCATGTCGGAGAGCTGTGAGAAGGTGTAGGTGCGACCGCTCGGTCCGTCGATCAGTGCCGGTCGGTCCGCCATCTCGGCGGTCTTGCGGAGCACGTGGGCGGTGATCGTGACGTCCGGGACCTCGACGTCGGGCATCGGGCTGCGATGGATGATCATGTCGCGGACCTTAGGCCACGTGGGTACGGTGGCGGCCCATGAGGCATCGCGATCCAGTCTTGATGGGGCCCGGTCCGTGCAACCCGTATCCGGAGGTGATGGAGGCGTACGCCCGCCCGGTCCTCGGGCACCTCGATCCCGACTTCATCGCGCTGATGGACGAGGTCGGCGACCGGTTGCGCGCCGTGTTCCAGACCCAGAACCAGCTGACCTTCGCCGTGTCGGGCACCGGATCGGCGGGCATGGAGGCCGCGTTCGTCAACTTCGTCGGGCCTGGTGACACGGTCGTCATCGGGGTGAACGGCGTGTTCGGCGGCCGGATGTGTGACGTCGCCGCCCGCTGTGGGGCGGAGGTGATCCGGGTCGACGCGCCCTGGGGGACTCCCATCGCCCCGCAGGCGCTCCTCGCCGCGCACCCGGCCCCGAAGCTCATCGCCGTCGTCCACGCCGAGACGTCGACCGGCGTCCGCAACGACCTCGCGACGCTCGGTGCGAACAAGGGCGACGCCCTCTTGCTCGCCGATTGTGTCACGTCGCTCGGCGGGATCGATCTCCGCATCGACGAGTGGGGTGTCGACATCGCCTACTCCGGTACCCAGAAGTGCCTGGGCGTGCCCCCGGGGTTGGCGCCGCTGACCGTGTCGGATCGGGCACTCGCCCATCTGCGGGAGACGCCGCAGTCGTGGTACCTCGACCTCAACATGATCGCGAAGTACGTCACGGGCACCGGCGCGCGTGCCTACCATCACACGGCACCGATCTCGAGCCTGTACGGGTTGCACGCCGGGCTCGGCGTCCTCCTCGACGAGGGGCTCGAGCAGAGCTTCGCCCGTCACCAGGCGGTCGGTGACGCCCTCCAGGCCGGTCTCGTCGAGCGAGGGTTCCGGCTGTTCGCTGCCGAGGGGAACCGGCTGCCGCAGCTCACGTCGGTCTGGGTGCCCGAGGAGAGGTTGCCGGCCGGGACCACCGAGGCCGATGTGCGCCGCTCGCTGCTGTTCGACTACGGGATCGAGATCGGTGGTGGTCTCGGCGAGCTCGCCGGCAAGGGTTGGCGCATCGGGCTGATGGGCCACACGGCCCGGCGACGCAACGTACAGCTCTTGCTCGCGAGCCTCGACGACATCCTCGCCTGAGCCTCTCCAGGTCCGGAAAAACAGCAGATCCACGAGGTAGTTCCGATCGCCCGGAACGGTTTCGGGATCAGGTGCCACGTTCGCCGTCGTGCGGTGTCGTGGGTCTGTGTCCCCGTGTGTTACCTCGTGGATCTGTAGAGAGTGTCGCGCCGTCGGCACCGGAAGTACAGGGAAAAAAGACCCTGGCGCGAGGATTCGTGGTGGTTCGCCGCGTCAGACGACGACGTTGATCATCCGACCGGGCACGACGATGACCTTCTTCGGTGTCGCACCGCCGAGGGCGGCGGCGACCTTGTCGTCCGCGAGCGCCGCGGCTTCGCACGTCGCCTGGTCGGCGTCGGCCGCCACGACGACGCGGCTGCGCACCTTGCCGTTGACCTGGACCGGGATCTCGATCGTGTCGTCGACGAGGTGCTGCTCGTCGGCGACCGGGAAGGCGAGGTACGTGACCGTGTCGTCGTGACCCAGCCGGCGCCAGAGCTCCTCGGCGACGTGGGGCACGAGCGGTGCGACCATCAGCACCAGCGGCTCGGCGACGGAGCGCGGCGTGGCCGGCAGCTTGGTGAGCGCGTTGTTGAGCTCGATCAGCTTGGCGATCGCAGTGTTGAACCGGAGCGCGTCCATCTCGGTCCGAACGACGTCGATGGTCCGGTGGAGCTGCTTGACGAGATCGTGGTCGGCGGGCTCGTCGACGACGGTGCACTCGCCGGTCTGCTCGTCGACGATGTTGCGCCACAGCCGTTGCAGGAACCGGTACATGCCCACCACGTCGCGGGTCTCCCACGGCCGCGAGGCGTCGAGCGGTCCGGTCGCCATCTCGTACAGCCGCAGCGTGTCGGCGCCGTACTCCTCGTACATCTCGTCGGGCGACACCGAGTTCTTCAGGCTCTTGCCCATCTTGCCGTACTCGCGGTTCACCTTCTGGTCGCCCAGCCAGTACTCACCATCGCGCTGCTCGACCTGCTTCGCGTCGACGTAGACGCCGCGTGCGTCGGTGTAGGCGTAGGCCTGCACGTACCCCTGGTTGAAGAGACGGGCGTACGGCTCCATCGACGACAGATGGCCCAGGTCGAACAGCACCTTGTGCCAGAACCGGGCGTAGAGGAGGTGCAGCACGGCGTGCTCGACGCCGCCCACGTAGAGGTCGACGCCGCCCGGGTGGTCGGGGCGCGTGGCCGGGCGTGGGCCGACCCAGTACTCCTCCACGGCGGGGTCGATGAACGCCTCGGTGTTGGTCGGATCGCAGTAGCGCAGCTGGTACCAGCACGAGCCCGCCCACTGCGGCATCACGTTGGTGTCGCGGCGGTACTCCTGCGGTCCGTCACCCAGGTCGAGGGTGATCGTGACCCAGTCGCCCAGACGGTCGAGCGGGC
Organism: Ilumatobacter sp.; assembly: GCA_035461925.1. Classification (GTDB taxonomy): domain Bacteria; phylum Actinomycetota; class Acidimicrobiia; order Acidimicrobiales; family Ilumatobacteraceae; genus Ilumatobacter. The sequence goes on along the minus strand of DATHUU010000057.1, from coordinate 499 downwards.
TCTCGGGGTCGGAGAACTCGTCGTCGGGGTCGAACGTGCGAGGTGAGAAGCTGTCGGTCTCGGGCAGCTCGACGGGGAGCATGTCGTCGGGGAGGCTGTGCGGGGTGCCGTCGGCGTCGTAGACGATCGGGAACGGCTCGCCCCAGTACCGCTGGCGGCTGAACAGCCAGTCGCGCAGCTTGTAGGTGATCGTCGGCTCGCCTCTGCCGGTCTGCTCCAACCACTCGTTGACCGTGGCGACGCCGTCGGTCTTGTTGTCGATCCCGTTCAGGCTCAACGTCTCGTTCGCCGAGTTCACGTACGGCGCGTCGCCGACGTAGGCGACCGGCCAGAGCCCCGTGTCGAGCGGGTCGACGTGGCCGTGCTCGATCTCGGTGATGTCGATGCCCTTGTCGTCGAACCAGCTGGCGGGCGGCTGTTGGATCGCCGGGACCGGCAGGCCGAACTTCTTCGCGAACTCGAAGTCGCGCTGATCGCCGCACGGCACGGCCATGATCGC
>DATHUU010000056.1:0-3735 GCA_035461925.1 Ilumatobacter sp. | reverse complement strand
TGCGAGCCGGCGACGAGATCGTCGGCGAACTCGATCGGCTCGTCCGCCCATCCGATCCCGGCGTCGTCCCACGCCGCGAGCACCTCGCCGGCGACGCCGACGGGTGGCTCGGTGTCGAGGTCGATCAGTGTCTCGTCGTGCACGGCCGTCGTCCTCCGGCGCGCGAACGGCGACCGCGCTCCGGCGGCCACCGCCAGCACGAGCACCCACATCACCATCTGCGCCGCGACCCACCAGCCGCGGCTCGGATCCTCGACGTACGAGACGGTACCGACGCCGTCGCGCTCGATGTCGAACGCCGTCGTCAGGCCGAAGCCTGGCCGGGCGACCGGCGTCGACGCGCCGACCGACAGCTCGATCCGGTCGTCGAACGGCACCGCGACGTGGAGCACCCCGGGTGTGACCGGATCGGTCGCATCCGGGGCACCGTCGTCGAGGCCGACCATGGCCGGGGTCGCCTCCGACAGTTCGGCTCGGACCAGCGCGTCGTCACCAGCGAGTCTGGACGCCTCGGCAGTGGCGCCGGTCAGCTGGGCCCCCACCGGGAACCAGGATTGGTTGGCGAAGATCCGCAGCGAGGGCAGGCCGTAGACCGCCCCGAGATCGAGTTGGTTCTGGAACGATGCCGCGAGCCCGTTCGCCACGGGGAGCGGGTCGTCGTTCGTCGACGCCACGCCGTCGGTCTCGGGGATCACGATGTACCGGATCCCGAGTGGAGCGAGGAGCCGGCCGGCTCGGAGCGTCGAACCGGTCGCGACGAGATCGAGCGCTCGCACGACCGCGGCGTCTCCATCGGTCTCGGCCTGGAAGAACCGGTCGGTGAAGTCGAGCTCACCGGCATCGGTCACCGCGTAGGCGATGCCGTCGACGTAGTCGGTCGAGGGGACCGGCAGGACACGGGGATCGCCCACGTACAGCACGCGGTAGTCGCCGACGGCCGGATCGAGCGGGAGCTGCGTGGCCAAGAGGGTCGGGAGTGGGGTCTGTGGCGCATGCCAACGACCGTTGCCGATCGCGATGACCGCCGGCACGAGGCCGACGACGATGGCGACGTTGGCGATGACCGCGACCGGTTGTCGCCATCCGAACCCGCGTCCGAGCACGTCCGTTCCGAAGCCTCCGACGATCGCCGCCGCGCCGAGCGCGAAGCCGAGCGCGATCGGGACCGAGAGCATGGAGGCCGAGGGCACCGCGACACCGAGCGCACCGCGCTCGGCGGCGACGAGCACCGCTCCGAACGTGAGCACGATCAGCGCGGCACGCGCCGTCCAGGTGAAGCGCCAGGCACGGGTGATGAGCACCGCACCCAGGAGCGGGACTGCGAGCGCCACGGCCAGCACCGCGAACCGGTCGGTCGTCGGCGACAGCGAGGCGATCTCGTGGAGGGCGCGCCCGGTCGGTGCCACCGGACGTGCGCCGACGATCGACGCCCAGTCCCAACCGAGCGACCACGGCAGGTTGAGCACGAACGCCAACCCGGTCGACGAGGCGAGCGCGACCACGAACCAGCCGGCGACCCGCCAGGAGCCGCCGGCGAGCACGGTGCCGAGAGCGAGGGCGAGGGCGACGACCGGCCAGAGGACGATCACCACCGGCACGAAGGCGGCGGTCATGGCGACGACCAACGTGAGGAACGCCAGCGCGCGCGCCCGGTGACGGGGACCGACCGGAGCGATGCCGTCCGTGAGATCGTCGGCGGCAGCGAGCGGGTCGGCGGCCTCCAGCCCCACGAATCGCCGTGCCAGGTGGACCATCCAGGGAAGGGCGGCGAACCAGGCGAGCGTCGACCACTCGCCACGACCGAGCGCCCCGGGCACGAGCGGCGCACCGACGTAGACGACCATTCCGGCGATGCGCGCCCGGTTGACGGGGAAGACGGTGGCGAGACGCCACGCCCCGAGCGCGCCCAGCAGGTACATCCCCACGACCGACATCGTCATGAGCAGATCCATCCGGAACAGCGACAGCACGCTCGCGACGGCGAGGAGTGCCCAACCGGTGGGGTTCGCGGTCGTCGCACCGACCCCCCGGCCGTCGAAGCTCGACCGGAAGGTCGACCAGAGGTCACGCGGACTGTCGGGATACGGGAGGAACTCCCCCACCGACGGCACGCCGTCGCGGATGAAGGATCGACTCCCGATGACGATCGCGAGCACGACGAGGAACCATGCGAGCAGGGGCCCGAACGACGCCTCTCTCCACCGACGGACCGTGGACTCCGCACCGACGAACGTCGCGGTCTCCTTGCCGCGCAGGTAGGAGTTCAGCCGCGAGCTGCCGCGGTCCTGGAGGCTGAGCACCTCGCGCTCGTGGACCGCCCGCTGACCACGGATCGCACGGCGCCGGGACACGATGGACCCGCTCCGCGGGATCAGGCCGCCGAGTGCGCGCAGCGACGACAGCGCCTCCCCGAACCGCCCGGTGAACAGCCCGACCACCAGTTCGACCAGCGTGAGCAGGACGAGCTGGATCGAACGAACGAGCAGGCGCGATCCTCCCGTGAGGGTGGCGACCGTCCGCATGCGGTGACGGCTGCTCAGCGCCCGGTGATGGAGATCGGGCCGTCGGTCGACGAGCCGCTCGCGGTGGCGGACCCGGGCATCGGGAACGACGATCACCCGGGCACCAGTGAGGTGCGCCCGCCAGCACAGGTCGACGTCCTCGCCGTGGAACGTGATGCTCGGGTCGAACCCGCCGACGGCTCGGAACAGGTCGGCTCGTACCAACAAGCAGGCGGAGGGGAGCACGAACACGTCCCGCACCGCGTCGTGCTGCTCCTGGTCGTACTCCCCCGGCTCGACGACCGGGTCGACCTCACCGAACCGATCGAGTCCGAGCCCGACGTGCTGGAGCAGTCGCGGCTCGTCCCAGTCGACGAGCTTGGGGCCGACGATGCCGGCGTTCGACCGGAACAGCTCGGCGACGAGCACGCGCACCGTGTTCCGTGCCAGCGCGATGTCGTCATGGCAGAGCAGGAAGAAGCCGTTGTCGCCGTCGACGAGGCGCAGGACCTCGTTCACGACCGGACCGAATCCGAGGTTGCCGGGCGCCGGACGAACGAACGCGCCGGGGATGACCTGGCGGATCCGTGTCGACATCTCGTCGAGCTGGGCGTCGTCGCGCGGCGTGACGAGGAAGAGCGACCGCAGGTTCGGGTAGTCCTGGTCGGCGAGGGAGTGCAGTGTCTCGTCGAACCATTCGCCCGGCTCGTGAACGACCATGACGGACACGACCGACGGCACGAGTTGGGGGTCCGTCTCCACGATGGACCGAGGCTAGCGGCGGCCGTCGACCACGAGCGGTCATCGGTCTCGGGCACCGTCATCGGCCCGTTGCGGTGACCGGGTGACCAGGACCGACGCCGGATGTCGCCGATGTCACAGCAGCACATCTCGTGCCGCGCTTGCATTTGCAAGCACAACACGACACACTAGCAATCACAGCGGCAACCGTCACGGCGGCCGTCCCATCACGACAGGAGTCGCACATGTTCCAGCTCGACGATCTCAAGAAGTTCGACCCGACCAGGATCGACCTGACCCGATTCGACGTCCGCAAGCTCGACCTCCCCGAGCTCACCCCGCCCAAGTTCGAGCTGCCCAAGTTCGAGCTGCCCAGGTTCGAGCTGCCCGAGTTCCCGACGGTCGACGTGCCCTTCGACCTCCCGAAGCTGGAGTTCCCGACGGTCGACCTGCCACTCGACCGTCTGCTCGGGATCGCCCGCGATGCCGCGTA
>DATHUU010000055.1:0-6673 GCA_035461925.1 Ilumatobacter sp. | reverse complement strand
TTCGGGGATTCCGCCGATGTGGTGTTCGACGACCACGACCCGGTCGCGGTAGCCGGACAGCATCGAGTGCAGGCCGCGCACGATGATCTCGTAGTCGTTGACGAGCGCGAGACGGAGCGGCCGCCGATGGATCGCGGCCGCACCGGTCCCGGCCGCGGCTCCAGAGCTGTGTGGATCAGAGCTGTGTAGAGAGGTGTGGTTCATGCCGACCGTGCGCTCCCGGACGTCGTCACGGTCGGCGCTTCGCCACCACCGGCCATCAGGATCCGGCCGTCCGACTGCCGGTCAGATGTCTTCCCGGCGACGGGCTGGGGATCCTTGCTCGCCACCCCGACATTCCCGCCATGGGCGGCGAAGGTCAGGATGACGCCGGACACGAGCAGTGCGATGCCGGCCAGGGTGAGCATGAGGGTCGGTCCTTTCCGGTCGTGATGGGGCACGCATACCCACGACGCGGGCGGCCGAAACCGGACGAACGTCACATCCACGGGCGAGCGAGCAGGAAGACCCGCTCGAGCGCTCGCTGTCCCGGGGTCCGCCGTTCCCATCGCTCGAGGTCGATCGACTCGCTGTATTCGAGATCCTCGTCGAAATCTCGATCGAGCTCGTCGGCGACATGGTCGTCGAAGGCGACCAGCACGACTTCCTCGTCGAGCGACGTGGAGCGCTGGTTGTAGTTCGCCGACCCGAGCACGGCGACAGATCCGTCGACCGTCATCACCTTGGCGTGCAACATCGACGGTTGATAGCACCACACCTCCACTCCGGCGTCGAGGAGCGACCGGTAGCACGCCTCGCCGGCGAGCTGCACGAACCGCTTGTCGGCGTGAGGTCCCGGCAGGAGCAGCTGGACGTCCACGCCCCGTTCCGCCGCGCGACAGAGCCGGAGCTGGAGGTCCTCGTCAGGCACGAAATAGGCGGTCGTGATGCGGAGTCGCTCCTCCGCGAGCTCGACCAGGCTCCGGACCGTCATCGACACGTCGTTCCAACCGGGCTCGGCCGTCCCCTTGATGACCTGGATCTCGCTGTCGCCGTGGCGGGCGTGCGGTGGGAACCGGTCGACGGCCGGATCGAAGAGGAAGTGCTCGGTCTCGACCCAGTTGTCGAGGAACGCAGCGCGCAGTCCCGCCACGGCCGCCCCACTGACCCGTACGTGGGTGTCGCGCCACGCACCTTCGGAACGACCGTCACCGAGCCACTGGTCGGCGATGCCGACGCCACCGGTGAACCCGACCACCTCGTCGCAGATCATCACCTTGCGGTGGGTCCGGTGGACGGCGCGGAAGGGGTGGCGCGGGTCGGGCGGGCGGAAGAACTCGACGTCGACACCGCCGGACTTCATCCGCTCGACCAGTGCCGGATCGATCGGCTTCGCGCCGACGCCGTCGAGCAGCACGCGCACGCGCAGTCCGTCGCGCGCCCGCTGGCTGAGTCGGGTCGCGAACTCAGCGCCGATCTCGCCGGCCCAGTACACGTACGTGAGCAGATCGATCGACCGGTCGGCGGTGTCGATCGCGTCCAGCATCGCCGGGAAGATCTCGTCACCGTTGCGCAGTACATCGATCCGGTTGCCGGAGGTGACGGCGACACCGCTCACCGCCGTCAACACTCGGCAGAGCTGCTCGGATCGATCGGACGTCACCCGTCACCACCAGTTCGCAGCTGGCGGCGCAAGGCGAGGACGGCGAGCGTGCCATATCCGACGACCAGCGCCGCCAGGCCGATGACCGTGGGATCGTCCGGCGCGGTGCCGCGCAACATGATGTCCTGCATGCTCGAGATCCCGTGGGTGACGGGGAGCAGCCACGAGACGAACCTCACTGGGTAGGCGAGCGACTCGATCGGCAGCGCGAACCCGCTGAAGAACAGACCTGCGAGCAGGGCGAGCATCGCGAACTGCACGGCCTGGCTCTCGGTCTGGGACACGATCGCGAGCACCATGCCGAGCGAGAGCGACGAGAGCAGTACGCCGACCACCATGATGGCCAACCACCCGACCGATCCGGCCAGGCTCACGCCGAGGATGAACACCGCCGCCGCGATCAGGGCCGCGCCGACGAACGAACCGACCAGGAGGTAGGCGAAGATCTTGCCGACGATGATCTCGATCGACGAGAGCGGACCGACCCGCATCAGCTCGAACAATCCCGTCCTGCGATCGCGCACCAGCGACATGGCCGCGAATGTGAGCGCCAAGTGCTGCAGCAGGAGAGCCAGGGATGCCGGCGTGAAGTAATCGGTGGGGGTGATCGAGTCCCCCGCGAGGTTGTCGGTACGGCTCTCGAAGGGTCGCACGAGCACGTCCGGATCGAGGACCACGGTACCGTCGATCTGGTCGGCGAGCGCTGTGAGCGCGGTCGCGAACGCGTCGAGGTCCTCGTCGGAGGTCGACTCGTCGACCGCCTCGACGCGTGCGTTGAGCTCCGCTGCGCTGCGGCGGGTCTCTTCCAGGGCTGCGATCAGCTCCGGGTCGGCTCCTTCGAGCCGGGACAGCACGACCGACGTTCCGTCGAGCGCAGGACCGAGGTGTTGCAGCTCGTCACGAACCGCATCGCGCGTGCCGACCGGGTCGGCCGCCGCGGCGGCAGCGAGCTCCGAGAAGCGGTCACCGAACGCCGAGGCGCTCTGGAGGCCGGCCTGGGCCTCCGTCGCGAGCGCGGCCAGCACGGTCGCGTTCACCTCTTGGATCGCGAGTCGCGCGGCGACCTCGACCGCGCCGACCTGGATCGGATCGATCTCGGTGTGGAGGATGTCGATGACCGCTCGCTCACCGGCCAGCACGGAGACGTGGGGGTCCTCGGGGAAGACCACGACGACGTCCACCTCCCCGTCCACGAGCATCCGGCGAGCTTCGCCCACGTCGGGGACGAGGCCGCGGGAGTCGATGAAGTCGTCGAGCTGCTCCTCGTAGTTCGTGAGGACGTCGGCGTAGATCGAGTCGGCCGGTCCGACGAACACCGCCCGCTTCACCAGCGAGTCCTCGCCGTACCCGAGCCCGAACATGACGAGCAGCGCGAACGGTCCGACGACCAGCAAGCCGATCAGTCGGGGCTGGCGGACGATCTCGACGACCTCCTTGCGCACGAAGGCGAACGAGCGGATCACGATCGCCCACAGCGCGGTGACCGGCCGGATCGGTGCGAGCCCGCCGGAGGCGTCGGCGTGATCGACGCGGGGAGGTGGGAGCTCGGCGCCCGCCTGCCCGTCCGTCTCGGTCAGGGGGGCGTTCATGACGCCACCTCCCGGGGCTGGTCGGCTCGTTCCCGATGGCGCTCGACGACGCGGACGAATGCTTCGTCGTAGTCGACGACGTGCTCGTCCATCTCGACGACGCGGGAGCCGAGCGCGGCGACCGCCGAGTCGATGTCGCTCATCGCGCGATCCGCATCGTCGACGACGATGCGGATCTCCGACGGCCCGATCCGCTCGACCTCGCCGACGACGAACGGGTGCTCGCCCAACCGGGCGAGCTCGTCGTCGGTGAGCGGACGATCGAGACGCACATCGACGACCTCACCGTCGAACGCCGCTCGACGGAGGTTGGCCGGCGTGTCCAGGAGCAGGAGCTCGCCATCGCTGAGGAGGCCGACCAGATCGCACTGACCCGCCTCGCCGACGTACTGGGTCGTGACGAGGAGGGTCTTGCCCTGCTCGGCCACCTCCCGGAACCGATCCCAGAGCTTGTCGCGCAAGATCGGGTCGATGCCGGCCGTCGGCTCGTCCAGGAAGACGACGTCGGGGTCGTGGACGAACGCTGCGGCCAGAGCCAGGCGCCGCTGCATGCCACCGGAGGCATCGGCGACCCGCTTGCGACGGTGCTCGCTCAGCTCCACCCAGTCGAGGAGCTGATCGAGACGGTGTCGACGCCGGAAGGGCAAGCCGTACATCGAGGCGTGGAAGCTCAGGTTCTCGGCGAGCGAGAGGTCCGGGAACAACGCGGGTGTCTGCGGGAGATAGCCGATGCGGGCGCGATCACCGGCGGTGAGTTGGTCGGTCGGTCGTCCGAACACCGTGGCCGAGCCCGTCGTGGGTGCCAGCAACCCGGTGAGCAGGCGGACGGTGGTGGTCTTGCCACAGCCACTCGGACCGATCAGCCCGAGGATCGTCCCCGGCTCGATGTCGAGGTCGAGCGGGTGGATGACCTCGTCGTCGTCGAACGAACGGGTGAGCTGGCGACACGCCACCACGGACGTCGTCGACGGCTCAGTCGCGTCACGGGCTCCGCTGTCCTGGGGTGCGTTGAGGGGAGTTGCGGCGGCCGCGGCGGTGTTGGTCATGGTGACTCCGGAGACGTGAAGCTGGGCGGATCCCAGCGTTGAGACGGTCGTCGGCGAGCTGGGCGAGACGATTCACCAGATCGGGTTGTTCGACGGTGCGGACCGGATACCCCGCGTCGGTCGTGGATAAACCATCCGGATACAACGACGCGCTCGTCGTGAGGCTCCTCCGCGTCGGCGAGAAGGATCGTGCGTGTCACGGCGTGCGGTGGTGGATGCACTCCGCGCGGCCAGCCCTATGCGAAAGGGGGTCCGACGTGCGAGAATCTCAGGTGGCGGACGTTCGGGCGCTGGCTCGGCCGGGTATCCCGTCGCAGATCACACGACACCTGGAGGGCACCATGAAGCGACTTCTGACCATCGCGGCGGCGGTGGCGGCGATCGTCGTCGCACCGACGAGCGCGGGAGCGCAGTCGGCGACACCGACGATCTCACTCATCCACGGCATCCCCGGCACCACCGTCGACCTGGTCGTCGACGGGACGGTGGTCCTCGATGCCTTCGCCCCCGGGTCGATCGTCGACATCACGTCGTTCGCCGGTCGCACCCTCAACAACGTCGAGGTCGTCACCGACGACACGGGTGACACGGTCATCGGTCCGGTCGCCACGCTCGACGTGCCGGCCACCGGGAACTGGAGCCTGGTTGCCCACCTCGACGCCGATGGTGATGCCACGCTGTCGTCGTTCGAGAACAACCTCGCCGACACCGACAACGACGAGGCTCGGCTGACGGTCCGCCACACGGCCGAGGCCCCACCTGTCGACCTGGTGATCGGCGACCAGCGTCCGGTCGAGAACGCGGCGAACGGTGCGTCGGCCGAGCTGGAGCTCCCGAGCGGCGCTCTCACCGCGGCGTCGGTCGCCCTGGCGGCCGGCACGCCGATCCTCGAGATCACCGGAGTGACCCTGGCAGCGCAGACCAACACGATCGTCCACGTCGTCGGATCGGCCGAGGACGACACGCTCGACGTGGTCGTGCAGGTCGTCCAGCTGCCCGTCGCGGCCGCCGCCACGACCACCACGGTTGCGGGTGAGACCACGACGACGACGTCACCCACCCCGCTGGCGGTCAACACCGGCGCACCGCTCAGCGGCTCGTCGTCGACGACCATCCTGCTCGTCATCGCGCTCGGCGGGCTCGTCCTCGCCGGCGGTTCGTACCTGGTCCGCCGCCGCGTCTGACCGGCCGGGCGACGACACGACCCGGACTCCCCCGTCACATGGCCCGTCGACGCCGGTCACCACTTCGCACCCTGTTGGCGCTGACGACGTTGCTCGGCGTCGGTGCCGCCGCGGCCGCCGGTGTGGCGGCACTGCGCGAGCACGTGCGCGGCGACGGCGTCGTGCTGTCCGTCGACTCGATCAGCGACCCTGATCCTCCCGACCCCCACCAGGGGGACGCGGCATCGATGGACCGCGTCGCGCCGATCTCCCTGCGGTTCGAGGAGGTCGGCGTCGACGACCAGATCCGCCCGGTCGGGATCGAGGACGACGGTGAGATGGAGGTCCCCGACCAGGACGAGATCGGCTGGTGGCAGTTCGGCTCGGCCCCCGGGCTGCCCGGGGCCACCGTGCTCGCCGCGCACGTGTCGTGGAACGATGCGCTCGGGCCGTTCCACCGCCTCGGCGACGCCGAGCTCGGCGACCGGATCGAGGTCACGGCCGGCGACGGCTCCGTGCGCGTGTACCAGGTGGTCGAGCGGACCATGTACGTCAAAGACGGGCTCCCTGCCGATCGGATCTGGACGACGACCGGTGACGAGACGCTCGTGCTCATCACCTGCGGCGGCGACTTCAACCCGAGCATCCGGCGGTACCGCCACAACATCGTCGTCTACGCGGTGCCGATCGACTCCGTGCCGGTCGCGCCGACGCCGACCGTCGACGGGCCGACCGACGAGCTCGAGGCGTGACGGACGGTCACCCGACTCGTTTGACGGTTCCTCGGTCGGGGTATCGACCCGCCATGAACGAGCCCACCGACGCCCGACGCGAGAGCTTCACCGAACCCGACGCCGACCGTCCCCCGACCGAGGCCGAGGAAGCCGCCGCCGAGCGGGCCGCCGAGCGCGTCGACGTCGACCAGGTCGCGGAGCATTTCGAGGACGCGATGAAGACCGGCGCGAAGGTCAAGGGCGAAGGCGAGATCGAACCGTCCTGACACGAGCCGCTGCCACTCTCCCCGGTCGGCCAGCGGGCCGACGATCAGGACCGACGAGCCCGCGGTGCACCGGCATCGCGGGCTCGTCGCGTTCGGCCGGACTTGGGTCGTTCTCCCGATCCCATCCGTGTGCGTCTCAGTCGATCGAGGCTTCGGCCTCGAGCGCGTCGTCCTCTCCGATGAAGTCGTCACGAAGGATGTCGAACGCCTTGCGCAACAGGCGCGAGACGTGC
>DATHUU010000054.1:0-6805 GCA_035461925.1 Ilumatobacter sp. | reverse complement strand
GGCGCAGGAAGTCCTTGGCGGCCTCGGTGTACTGCGACGCGAGCAGGTCGGAGGCCTCGACGTACATGCGCGAGATCTCCTGGCGACGGGCCACGAACTCGTCGATGTCGTCGTCGCCGGCGAGCGACACGCCGTCGGCGGCGAGGTCGTAGATGTTCTTCGCCTGGTCACCGATCCGCTCGATCTTCTTGAGCAGCAACGTGTAGCCGAGGACGAGTCCGATGTCGCCGCTCCCCCGCACGGAGACGTGCACCACGAGCTCGGATCGGAGTCGCTGCTCGGCGGCGTTGATGCGCTGGTCGGTGGACTCGATGTCTGCGCCGACCGCCTTCGGGTCGGCGCCGCTCAACACCACCGTCGACGCGAGGTCGAACGAGTGCCGTGCGTCGCTGAGCATCGAGATCGTCTGCTGCGCGACGTGTTCGAGACCCGTCTCGTCGTTGCTCTTGCGGAAGAAGGACATGACCATGGGAGACCTCCTGGTCCTCAGCGAAAGATTGCCACGCCGACGAGCGGCACGATGATGAAGACGACGGCGACGTACCCGACGGCGAACATGCGTCGCCGCACGGCGATCTCGGCCAGCATCTCGGCGGCGCGGATCGGGAGCGGCCGGAACAACGGGATCCCGTAGAGGATGACGATCCCCGCCACGTTGAAGACCGTGTGGACGAGCGCGATCGTCAGCGCCTCCGGCCGGCTCGCCGCCATGGCCGCCAGCAGTGCGGTGATCGTCGTCCCCACGTTGGCCCCGAGCGTCACCGGGTACGCGTTGCGGAGCGAGATCACACCGGCCGCCGACATCGGGATCAGGATCGACGTCGTGATGCTCGAGCTCTGCACCGCCACGGTGATGACGACTCCGACCAGGATCCCGATGAGACCACCACCGCGACCGAGGATCGCGTTCATCGAGCGCTCCACGCGTTCGGCCACGAGTGTCTTCATGTTCCTGGTGATGAAGACGAGCGACGACAGCACGATCACGAGGCCGACGAGCACCATCGAGGTCCCGAGGACGTTGACGTTCTCGAAGATGTTCCCGAGGCCGTCCTCGATCCAACCGACCGGCCGCTTGACCCAGGCCTTGACCGGGCTCTCCCAGTCGGCTCCCGCCGACCCCACCAGCGCGCCGCTGATCTTCTCGGCCAGCGACGAGATCACGCCGGTCGCCAGTTCGAGCGGGAGGAGGATGATGACCGCCGCCAGGTTGAAGAAGTCGTGCACGGTCGCGGCCGCCAACGCCCGCCGGAACTCGGTCGACTGCCGAACGTGGCCGAGCGAGACGAGCGTGTTCGTGACCGTCGTACCGATGTTGGCGCCCATGATCATCGGGACGGCGTCGTCGACACCGAGCGCGCCGGACGCGACCAGGCCGACGATGACCGACGTGCTGGCTGACGAGGATTGGACCACCACCGTCCCGAGGATCCCGATGAACAGGCCGGCCAGCGGGTGGCTGACGTTGGCGAAGAGCCGCTCCTGGGTGTCCGCACCCATCACCTCGATGCCGCCTTCGAGCGACGACACGCCGACGAGGAACAGGTAGATCAGAGCGACGACGAGGACGGCTCGGGCCGGCCGGGGCAAGGGGGAGAACCGAGCGAGCGCCGGCGAGAGCGGTGGCATGCGGGCCCAGAACCTAGCCCGAACGTGAACGTGGGGAAAACGCCGGGTGGACGGCAGGTGAACGACCGGGTCCGGCGAGGTCAGCCGATCGCGGCGACCAGCCAGAGCACGGCCATGCCGCTCGACAGCGACCAGATCACACTGCGACGCCACCACGCCACCGCCCCGGCTGCCACGAGGGCCGCCGCGACCTCCGGCTCGAGGTGAAGGCCACCCTCGCCGCCGGCGGCGAGGTTGACGGCCAACGCGGCGAGCACCGCCGGGCCGACGTTTCGGAGCGATCGCTCCACCGACACGGGGATCGTCCGCCCGGCCAACCCCACGATGACGCACGCGCGCATCGCGTACGTGATGGCGGCGACCGTGACGACGATGGCGAGGGAGCTCCAGAAGCTCACGCCGCTGACCCCGCCGGGCGCTCAGCCGCGTACTCGGCGACGGTCCCGGCTGCGACACCGGCGACGGCGCCGGCCAAGATGCCCAACCGGTCGGGCAGGCCCGCGGTGGCCAGACCGACGACGCCACCGACGAACGCGGCGACGCCTTGCGGGACCCGCCGGATACCGATCAGGACGAGCGCGACGAACATGATCGGTGGGGCGTACTCGAGGCGCCACGACTCCGGCACGGCCGGCCCGACCACCAGCCCCAACGCCGTCGACCACTGCCAGTTCAGGTAGAAGAAGAAGCCGGCGGTCAGGTAGTAGCGGCGGAACTCGTGGGGCGGCAAGTCGGCGCGCATCGCCGCCAGGGCGAAGACCTGATCGATGAGCACGAACGACCCGACCCATCGCACCCATCGAGGCTGCTGCTGGAACACGGGAGCGAGCGCGGCGCTGTACATCACGTGCCGGGTGTTGATCACGAGCCCGGCGACGATCACCGCCCAGACGGTCGCGGTTCCGGCCAGCGTCACGACCGCGAGCTGAGCGGCGCCGGCGAACAACAACGGCGAGGTCGCCCAGGCGACCGTGGTCGGCATCGCCGACTCCCTCATCGCCAACCCGAGGACGAACCCGAACGGGATCGCGGGGAGGAACAGTGGGGTCACGTCCGCGATCGCGCGCTGGTCGACGCCGGCGCGCATGGCACCGAGTCGACCGTTGACGGAGATCGAGGTCACCGCGGCGACGCTAGCGAGCGAGGTCGATCGGTACGCTCCGGGCGTGGACCTCAACGGGGTGTGGCGAGTAACACCCGCCGACGACGACCTCCGACGCGACGCCATCGGCCTCGACGTCGACGACTCGACCTGGCCCGAGATCGACGTGCCCGGGCATTGGCGGTGCCATCCCGACTTCGCCGAGAGCGACGGGCCCCTCCTCTACCGGCGACGCTTCACGCTGCCGGGTCCCGAGCCGGGACGGCGCCGCTGGATCACGCTCGACGGAGTGTTCTACCAGGCCGACGTGTGGCTCGATGGCGCCTACCTGGGGGATCCGGAGGGATACTTCTTCAGCCATTCCTTCGACGTGACCGCGCTCTCACGGATCGGGGACGAGCACGTCATCGCTGTCGAGGTCGCGTGCCCACCGCAGCGCAGCCATCGAGGCAAGCGCAACATCACCGGCATCTTCCAGCACTGGGACGGCATGGACCGCTCGTGGAACCCCGGTGGTCTGTGGCGTCCGGTCAAGGTGTACGACACCGGACCCGTCCGGGCGGACCGGTTCCGGGTGCTCTGCCGCGACGCGGACGAGACGCGCGCCCACCTCGTGCTGCACGCCGACCTCGACAGCGAGCAGTCGAGACGGGTCACGATCCGCACGAGCGTCGACGGTGAGGACGTCTCCGAGCACGAGCACCGGCTCGCGGCCGGCATGAACGAGGTGAACTGGAGCCTCGACATCGCCGATCCCGACCTGTGGTGGCCCCGGGCGCTGGGCGGGCAGCCGCTCACCGAGATCTCGATCGAGCTCGTCACCGACGGCGTCGTGAGCGATCGTCGGACTCGGCGCACCGGCCTCCGTCACGTCGCGTGGAACAACTGGTCGTGTTCGGTGAACGGCGAGCGGCTGTTCCTCAAAGGTGCCAACCTGCTGCCGACGCGGGCGGCGATCGGCAACGCGACCGAGGCAGAGCTCCGCCGCGACGTCGAGCTGGCGGTCGAAGCGGGGCTCGACGCGGTGCGGGTCCACGGTCACATCGCGCCGCGTGCCGTCTACGACGCCGCGGACGAGCTCGGTCTCCTCATCCTCCAGGACTTCCCGCTGCAATGGGGGTACGCCCGCTCGGTCCGTGGCCGCGCCGTGTCACAGGCGCGCGTCGCTGTCGATGAGCTCGGACACCACCCGTCGATCGTCCAGTGGAACGCTCACAACGATCCGGCCGCCGTCGCGATCGGCATCGAGCGGGACACGCCACGGGCGCGACTCCGCTACGTCGCCGCCCACCAGCTGCCGTCGTGGAACAAGACCGTGCTGGATCGATGGGTGAAACGGTCGATCGAGAAGGCCGACCCCACTCGGCTGACGGTCCCGCACTCGGGCGTGCTCCCGCACTTTCCGCTGCTCGACGGCACCGACAGCCACTTCTACTTCGGCTGGTACCACGGGGACGTGCGGGACATCGAGCGGGTGGCGCGCCGGGTGCCGCGGCTCGTTCGGTTCCTGTCAGAGTTCGGAGCCCAGGCGGTCCCCGACAGCAACGACTTCCTCGATGCGGAGCGGTGGCCGGACCTCGACTGGGAGCAGCTCGAAGTCCGCCACGGTCTCCAGAAGTGGGTGTTCGACGAGCGTGTGCCACCGGACGAGTTCGCGACGTTCGACGAGTGGCGACGAGCGACCCAGGTGTACCAGGCCGAGCTGATCCGGCACCACGTCGAGCTCCTCCGCCGTCTCAAGTACCGCCCGACGGGAGGGTTCTGCGTGTTCGCGCTGAACGATCCGGCGCCGGTCGTCTCCTGGAGCGTGCTCGATCACGAACGGCGCCCGAAGCTGGCGTGGGAGGCGCTGCGCCATGCGTGCGAGCCGGTGATCGTCGTCGCCGACCGACCACCCCCGATCGTGTCACCCGGGGAGCGGTTGCGACTCGGCGTGCACGTGGTGAACGACCGACGCACCGCGGTCGAACCGGCGGTCGTCGACATCGAGGCCACCTGGGCCGGAGGACGCCGTCGATGGAGGTTCGGCGGAGGCGTCGGCCCCGACGACGTCGCACGCGTCGGCACGCTCGACCTCGACGTCCCGGACACGCTCGGCGCGTTGAGGATCGACCTGACCCTCAGCGCCGACGAGGTGGCGACCACGAACCACTACGCGAGCGCGGTCACGATCCCGAGGGTCTGAGACACCCCGGGTAGGCGGGTCAGATGCGGCTGAGCTTCCTGCGGTTCTTGAACTTGGCCGCCAGGTAGTCGGCGTTCATGAGGGCGATCACGTCGATCGAGATCTCCTTCGGGCACGCCGCCTCGCACTCGCCGTGGTTCGTGCACGAGCCGAAGTAGTGGTCCATGATCTCGACCATCGACTCGACCCGGCTGAAACGCTCGGCCTGTCCCTGCGGGAGCAGGTTGAGATGGTTGACCTTGGCGCCGGTGAACAGGTTCGCCGCCCCGTTCGGGCACGCCGCCACGCAGGCGCCGCAGCCGATGCACTCGGCGGAGTCCATCGCCGCATCGGCGACCGGCTTGGGGATCGGGATCAGGTTGGCGTCGGGCGCGCCGCCGGTCTCGGCGCTGATGTAGCCGCCGGACTCGACGATGCGGTCGAACGCCGACCGGTCGACCATCAGGTCCTTGAGGATCGGGAACGCGGACGCGCGCCACGGCTCGATCGTGATCGTGTCCCCCGACCGGAACTGGCGCATGTGGAGCTGACAGGTGGCCGTTCCCCGCTGCGGGCCATGGGCCTGCCCGTCGATCATGAGCGAGCACGTCCCGCAGATCCCCTCACGGCAGTCGTGATCGAACACGATCGCTTCCTGCCCCTGGTCGATGAGCCGCTCGTTGAGGATGTCGAGCATCTCGAGGAACGACGCCTCGTCGCTGATCTCGTCGATCACGTGCGTGTCGAACTGCCCCGCCGCACCGGGCCCGGCCTGGCGCCAGATCTTCAGCGTGATGTTCTTGAGGTGACTCACTGATTGGTCTCCGGTCTCACTTGTAGCTGCGCGTCTGGAACTGGACGACTTCGTACTCGAGCGGTTCGCGGTGCTCGACGGGCGCCATCGGGTCCCCGGTCCACTCCCACGCCGAGACGTGGGCGAAGTTCTCGTCGTCACGGAGGGCCTCGCCCTCCTCGGTCTGGTGCTCGGCCCGGAAGTGGCCACCGCACGACTCCTCGCGGACGAGCGCGTCTCGGCACATCAGCATGCCGAGCTCGAAGAAGTCCTCGACGCGACCGGCCTTCTCGAGGGTCTGGTTGACGCCCGCGTCGTCGCCGGTGACCCGGAGATCCTTCTTGAACTCCTCGTACAGGGCCGGGATCTCCGACAGTGCCTTCTCGAGGCCCTGCTCGGTGCGCTCCATCCCGCAGTAGTCCCAGATGATCTTGCCGAGCTCGCGGTGGAAGTGGTCGGGCGAGCGGGTGCCGCCGATCGACACGTACCGCTTGAAGCGATCGCGGGCCGCGCCCTCGGCCTTGCGGAACTCCTCGTGGTCGGGGCCCGGGATCGGCTTGTTGAGCCAGCCCGCGAGGAAGTTCGAGATCGTGTACGGGAGCACGAAGTACCCGTCGGCGAGCCCCTGCATCAGCGCCGAGGCACCGAGCCGGTTGGCGCCGTGGTCGGAGAAGTTCGCCTCACCCGCGGCGTACAGGCCGGGGATCGTGGTCATCAGCTCGTAGTCGACCCAGAGCCCGCCCATCGTGTAGTGCGAGGCGGGGTAGATCCGCATCGGGACGGAGTACGGATCTTCGCCGGTGATCCGCTCGTACATGTCGAACAGGTTGCCGTACCGCTCCTTGACGGTGTCCTGGCCCAGGCGGTTGATCGCGTCGGCGAAGTCGAGGTACACGCCGTTCTTCAGGGGCCCGACGCCTTGCCCGGCATCGACCGCCCGCTTCGCGGCGCGCGACGCGATGTCGCGCGGTGCGAGGTTGCCGAAGCTGGGGTAGATCCGCTCGAGGAAGTAGTCGCGCTCCTGCTCGCGGATCTGGGCTGCCCCACGCTGCTCGTCGGCGCTCTTGGGGACCCAGACGCGACCGTCGTTGCGCAGCGACTCCGACATCAGCGTGAG
>DATHUU010000053.1:0-12967 GCA_035461925.1 Ilumatobacter sp. | reverse complement strand
CCGCCTCGACGTCGTCGATCGTCACCATCAGCGTCGTCCCCTGACCCGGATCACGGCCGCGATCACTCCAGCGGCAGGCCGAGGTTCCGGGCGATGACGAGCCGCTGGATCTCGCTGGTGCCCTCGCCGATCTCCAGGATCTTCGCGTCACGGTAGAACCGCGCCATCGGTGTCTCCTCCATGAACCCCATCCCACCGAGCACCTGGGTCCCGACGCGCACGGCATCCATCGCTGCCTCGGTCGAGTAGAGCTTGGCCATGGCGGCGGCCTGGCCGAGCGGGCGACCCTGGTCCTTCAGCCATGCTGCCTTGTACGTGAGGTTGTGCGCGTTCTCGACCTGCACGGCGAGGTCGGACAGCTGGAACGCGAGGCCCTGGTTCGCTCCGATCGGGCGACCGAACGCCATCCGCTCCTTCGCGTACTCGACCGACATCTCGAGCGCGGCGCGGGCGCAACCGAGGGCGAGCGCCGAGATCGCGATCCGGCCGTCGTCGAGGATGGTGAGGAAGTTCCGGAACCCGTGCCCCGGCTTGCCGAGCAGGTTGGCCTCAGGCACGCGACAGTCGTCCAGGGTGATGCCGTGGGTGTCGGAGGCGTGCCATCCGAGCTTGTGATAGGGCGGCTCGATGATCATCCCCGGTGTACCGGCCGGGACGACCAACGCCGAGATGCCGTCCTCGGTCCGAGCGGTGACCGTGGTGAGGGAGGTGATCTCGGTCCCACAGTTGGTGATGAACGCCTTGGAGCCGTTGATCACCCACTCGCCGCCGTCGAGCACAGCCCGGGTCTTGGTGGCACCGGCGTCGGATCCTCCGTCGGGTTCGGTCAGGCCGAACCCGCCGAGCGCACGGCCGGCGACGAGGTCTGGGAGCCACTGCGCCTTCTGATCGTCGGTGCCGAACTGGAAGATCGGGTTGGCACCGAGGCCGACGCCGGCCGAGAGCGTGATGCCCATCGACTGGTCGACGCGACCGAGCTCTTCGATGGCGACGCAGAGCGAGGCGAAGTCGCCGCCGGCGCCACCGTACTCCTCGGGGAAGACGATGCCGAACAATCCGAGCTCGCCCATCTGCTTCACGACCTCCACCGGGAAGTGGTGGTCGACGTCCCACTGTGCGGCGTGCGGCGCGATCTCGCCCTCGGCGAACTCGCGCACCATCTTGCGGAGCATCTCGTGCTCCTCGCTCAGCTCCCAGCTCATTCGAACCTCCTCGACCGGTCGACCTCGCTACCTTAACGCCGACTAAGGTGTTCGTCCACTGGTCGTCCCTGGCACCGTCGTCACGCCTCCGGGTGTGCCACTTCGACCGCCACCTCGACCGCCACCTCGACCGCCACCTCGACCGCCACCTCGGTCATGATCTCGATGCGGTCGGCGGTCCCGTGCCCCGAGGCAGACCCCGACAGGTTGAGGTGCTCGAACTCGCCGGAGGAGAGCAACGCCCGCCCGATGCCGATCGCCGCGTCGATGCCCGCGCGACGGGGGTCGTCGGCTCGCAGGACAGCGTCGAGCAGATCCGGAGGGAGCACGACCCCGGGGAACTGGGTCAGCGCGTGCGCCGATCGGTGATCGGTGACCACCGGCACGGGCGCGACGAGCGGCATCGTCACGCCCGCATCCCGGCAGCGGCGCGCGAAGTCGCACAGGTCGGCGACCGACCCGGCGTGGTTCAGGATCGCCGCGTCGGCGCCGGCCCACTGCTTCGACAGCAGGCGTTCGGGCCGCCACTCGCGTGGCGGGCTGGCCGGGCTCTCGGCCACCGTGACGAACGCTCCCCGCTCGCGTGCGAGGGCGGTGAGTCGGGTCCCGTCCAGCGGGAACGTGGCGCCGAGACCGCCTCCGAGACGGGCGGCCGGATGGTCACCGGTGACGCAGTGCACCGCGAGCACGCCGGCGGCGCGCAACTCGTCGACCTCCTGCCCGCACTCGTCGACGCTGCGGTTCCGCGGCGTCACGGTGGCGACCGTGGCCACGCCGAGCCCCGTCACCCGGCGGGCGGCGCGGTGTGGGTGCTCCGGATCCGGGTCGTCGAGGTGCTCCCCGAGCAGCGCCGCGCACCCGTGCGCCACGAGCCGATCCGCCATCGAGCGCAGGAGGTCGGGGCGGTCGACGTCGGGGCGGACGTCGACGATGACCGCCGGGAGCCCGAACGGTCGCGGGAGCAATCCCGACACCGGCCACGAGCGCAACGCTTCCTCGGCCGGGAACGGGCACGCGCGGCCGTCGACCTCGCACGAACCCCTCGGTCCGACACCCCCGCACGGGCCGAAGACCATCGCCTTCGGGCAGTCCGGGTGCCCGACGGCGGTCGAGGTGTCACGCTCGGCCATCTCGACAGTCTCGCCGACCGAGGCGACGGTGTCAGATCGGATCGCTGGTGTCGGATCGCTGATGTCGGATCGCTGGTGTCGGATCGCTGGTGTCGGATCGCTGGTGTCAGGCCGACGGCGTCAGGTTCGGCGCGTCGTGTGCCGGGGTACGGGTCCGCCGTGCCGCACATCGCCACCACCACTCCCGAGTCCTCATCGGATCTGTTCGACATGCCGTCGATCTGGCGTGAGGACGTGGTTCTCTCGCTCACCCTCTCCGGTGAGGAGCGCTGCGCCGGCGCATCGACCAGCGTCGCCATGCCCCAACTCGTCGCGGAGCTCGTGTCGTTGCTCGACGAGATGGAGGCCGACACGGTGGTCGACATCGGAGGCGGGCTGGGACCATTGAGTGCCTGGCTGCGCTCCCACACCAGGCATGCCGTCTTCCCGATCGAGCCGTCGGGGGCCAGCTGCCGTGCCGCCCGCCGGCTGTTCGGCGTGTCGAGCGCCAGAGCGGTGGCATCCGCGCTCCCGATCGCCAGTGCCTCCTGTGGGGCAGCGATCCTCAATGGGGTCGTCTCACTCCTCGACGACGCCACCGTCGCGATCGATGAGGCGACGCGCGTCACCAGACCGGGCGGGCTGGTCGCCATCGCCGACCTGGTCGCCGCCGGGCAGGGGACGATCGCCACCGACTCCAACACCTTCCGAACCGGTGAGGAGCTCGCCGAGTCGCTCGAGCGGATCGGATGCGAGGTGATCCACGTGGCGTGCTGCGAGATCGGGATCGGCCGATGGGCACCGGTACAGCAACGGGTCCACGACGAGATCGACCGCCGGTTCGCCGGCCGCCCCGGCCACGCCGCGTGGCGTCGCGACGACGACGAGTTGCGTTCCCTGGCCGAGCGCGGTGCGATCGCCGGGGCGTCGCTCATCGCCCGGTGCCCGTCCTGAGGGCTCTCGAGCACACGCGGTGAGGCGAGTCAGTCCGGATGAGACGACCGGTCCACCCTGAGCAGGGGTTGGTCGAGCGACACGGCAGCACCGGGTGTCACCGTCACCTCGGCCACCACGCCGTCCGACGGGGCCCGCAGCGCGTGCTCCATCTTCATCGCCTCGACGATCGCCACGACCTCACCCGCTGCGACCTCGTCACCGACGGCGACGTGCACGGCGATGACGGTGCCGGGCATCGGGCTCCGGACGACGCCGTCGCCCGCTCCCCCGGTCGCGGACTCCGCCACACCACGAGGCACGACGCGCTCGATCGTCCACGACACACCACCGACCGCGACGTGGGACGTCGACCCGATCATCACGTGCGTCACCGGGTGGACGATCCCGTCGATGGTCACCCGACCCTGCCGGGCGTCGTGCTCGAACGAGCAGCGTCGCATCGGGCCGTCGTCGACGGCGACCACCGTGCCGTCGACATCGTCCGTCACCGCCACGTTCGCGCGGCCGACGCCGCCGACGTCGAAGGCGATGCGGGTGGGTGCCGGCCGACCGTGCCGCCAGCCGACGAGCGCCGACCAGGCGTCGACGCCGCGATCCGCGAGCGTCGAGAGGGCGGTGACCACGAGCGCGATCTCCGGCGAGGACGGCTCGACGAGCTCGTCGAGCCGGCGTTCGACCAGTCCCGTGTCCAGACGGCCGGCTCGGACGTCGGCGTCGGCGAGCAGCCGGCGCAGGAACCCGATGTTGGTGGTGACACCGAGGACGGCGGTGGCCGCGAGCGCACCGTCGAGCCGGTGCAGCGCCTCGGATCGATCGTCACCCCAGCAGATGACCTTGGCGAGCATGGGGTCGTAGTCGGAGCCGACGACCGATCCGTCGGCGACACCCGAGTCGACCCGTACCCCCTGCCCGAACGGAGCCCTGAAGCGGACGATCTCGCCGCCCGTGGGCAGGAACCCGCGCGACGGGTCCTCGGCGTACACGCGTGCCTCGATCGCGTGGCCGTGCATCGCCAGGTCGTCCTGCTGGAACGACAGTGCCTCGCCGGCGGCGACGCGGATCTGCTGTTCGACGAGATCGAGGCGGTGCACCCATTCGGTGACCGGGTGCTCCACCTGCAGCCGGGTGTTCATCTCCATGAAGAAGAACTCGGCGGGCCGATCGGCCGACACGATGAACTCGACCGTTCCGGCACCCACGTAGCCGCAGGCACGAGCGGCGTCGACGGCTTGCTGGCCCATCGCGGCGCGCCATTCCGGAGTGAGGAGGGGCGACGGCGCCTCCTCGATGATCTTTTGGTGGCGGCGCTGGAGGCTGCACTCCCGCTCCCCGAGGTGCACGACGTTGCCGTGGGTGTCCGCGAGGATCTGGATCTCGATGTGACGCGGGTTCGTGACGAAGCGCTCCAGGAGCAGCGTGTCGTCCCCGAAGCTGTTGCGGGCTTCGCGGCGCGCGGAAGCGATCGCGTCGGGCAGGTCGTCGGGCAGGTCGACGAGCCGCATCCCCTTGCCGCCGCCGCCGGCGGACGGCTTGAGCAGGACGGGGTACCCGACCTCGGCGGCCGCCGCGGCCAACGCATCGTCGTCGAGACCCGCCCCGTCCGAGCCGGGGACGACCGACACCCCGGCGGTGGCCACCGTCGCCTTGGCGGCGATCTTGTCACCCATCGCCTCGATGGCCTCGGGAGGAGGGCCGATGAAGACGATCCCGTGCTCGGCACAGGCGCGGGCGAGCGCCGGGTTCTCGGAGAGGAACCCGTAGCCGGGATGGATCGCCTGGGCACCGGTCTCGACGGCGGCACGTATGACCGCGTCCACGGACAGGTAGCTCTCGCGGGCGGGTGCCGGTCCGATCCGGACCGCGATGTCGGCCGAGCGCGCGTGGAGCGCCGCTGCGTCAGCGTCGGAGTACACGGCGACCGAACGGATGCCGAGGTCGCGGAGCGTCCGCATGATCCGGACGGCGATCTCGCCGCGATTGGCGACCAGCACGGTGTCGAACAGCCTGCTCATCGTCATCACATCCGGAAGACGCCCCAGGCGATGTCGTCGAGCGGGGCCCCGCCCACCGCAGCGAGGGCGAGCCCGAGCACGTCGCGGGTCTGTTCTGGTTCGATGATGCCGTCGTCCCAGAGCCGGGCCGTCGAGTAGTACGGGTGCCCCTGCGTCTCGTACTGCGCCCGGATCGGTGCCTTGAACGCTTCCTCGGCCTCGGCCGACTCGAAGTCGCCACGGACCGTCGCGAGCACCGAGGCCGCCTGCTCGCCCCCCATCACCGAGATGCGCGCGTTCGGCCACATCCAGAGGAAGCGGGGCGAGTACGCCCGCCCGCACATCGAGTAGTTGCCGGCCCCGAAGGACCCACCGATCACCACGGTCAGCTTCGGGACGCGGCACGTCGCGACCGCTGTCACCATCTTCGCCCCGTGCTTGGCGATGCCGCCCGCTTCGTAGTCGCGGCCGACCATGAAGCCCGAGATGTTCTGGAGGAACAGCAACGGCGTCTTGCGCTGGTCGCAGAGCTCGATGAAGTGGGCGCCCTTCTGGGCCGACTCTCCGAAGAGGATCCCGTTGTTGGCGACGATGCCGATCTGGTGGCCCCAGATGCGGGCGAACCCACACACGAGGGTGGTGCCGTAGTTGGCCTTGAACTCGCTGAACGCCGAGCCGTCGACGAGGCGGGCGATGACCTCGCGGACGTCGTAGGGCTGGCGGCTGTCGGTGGAGACGACCCCGGTGAGCTGGGATGGATCGGCGATCGGCGGGACCGGATCGACGACCGACCACTCGGGAGACGGTGGCGGCGCCAGGGTCGCCACGATGTCGCGCACGATCTGGAGCGCATGCCGATCATCTTCAGCCAGATGGTCGACGACACCGGAGACGTGGCTGTGGACGTAGCCGCCACCGAGGTCCTCGGCCGAGACGACCTCGCCGGTCGCCGCCTTCACGAGGGGCGGCCCACCGAGGAAGATCGTGCCCTGGTTGCGGACGATGATCGCCTCGTCCGACATCGCCGGCACGTACGCACCTCCGGCCGTGCACGATCCGAGCACCGCGGCGATCTGCGGGACGCCCTTCGACGACATCTGGGCCTGGTTGTAGAAGATGCGCCCGAAGTGCTCCCGATCGGGGAACACGTCGTCCTGCTCCGGCAGGAAGGCACCGCCGGAGTCGACGAGGTAGATGCACGGGAGACGGTTCTGGAGCGCGATCTCCTGGGCCCGGAGGTGCTTCTTCACCGTGATCGGGTAGTAGGTGCCGCCCTTGACCGTCGCGTCGTTGGCGACGATCACGCAGAGCCGGCCCGACACCCGACCGATGCCGGTGATGATGCCCGCCGCCGGCGCCTCGTCGGCGTACATGCCGTGCGCCGCGAGTGCGGAGAGCTCCAGGAACGGTGATCCCGGATCGAGCACACCCTCGACCCGGTCGCGGGGCAGCAGCTTGCCGCGCTCGACGTGCCGCTGTCGGGACTTCTCCGGTCCGCCGAGTGCCGCACGGGTCGACACCGCCCGCAGGTCGTCGATGATCGTCGCGAACACCGACGCGTTGGTCCGGTACTGCTCGCTCGTCGGGTCACACGTCGACGTCAGGACCGGCCACTCACCCACGGTCGCGTACCTTAACGCAGGCTAAGGTACGTGTCGAGCGTCGGCAGCGATGGTCGCGAGCTCAGGCAGTTCCTGAGCCTGCGTTAAGCTGGGCGTCGTGGTGACCATCCGCATCCGAGACGTCGGCCCGCGCGACGGCCTCCAGAGCGAAGCACCGCTGCCACCGGAACGACGAGCCGAGCTGGCGCTGTCGCTCGCTGCGGCCGGGCTCCGTGACATCGAGGCTGCGTCGTTCGTCTCTCCGAAGGCCGTGCCGTCGATGGCTGGCGCCGGCGCGGTGATGGAGACGGTCGCGGCACAGGCGGCCGACGTCAGGTGGTGGGCGCTGGTGCCGAACGCCCGTGGCGTCGAGCTGGCCCGTCAGGCAGGCGTCGATCACCTCACCGTGACCATCTCGGCGTCGGAGGGCTACAGCCGGAAGAACGTCGGGCGATCGACCGTCGAGGCCGTCGAGTCGTTGGCCGACATCGCGGCCGCAGCCTCGGGGGTCGCCGCGGTCGACGTCATCGTCTCCTGCGCGTTCGGATCGCCCTTCCACGACGTGAACGACCCGGCACCGACGGTGGAGATCGTCGAGCGGGCGCTGGCCGTCATGCCCAGCGCGGCGATCACGCTCGCCGACACCACGGGAACGGCGACTCCGCGCCGGGTCGGCCAGGTCCTCGACGCCCTGCCCAACCCGGCCCGGGCCGACGTCGGGCTCCACCTCCACGACACCCGCGGCACGGCCCTGGCGAACGCGCTCTCGGCGATCGAGCGGGGTGTCACTCGCTTCGACACCGCGGTGGGTGGGCTCGGCGGCTCGCCGTTCGCACCGGGCGCCGGCGGCAACCTCGCCACCGAGGACCTCGTGCTCGTCGTCGACGACCTGGGACACACGACGGGCATCGATCTCGATGACGTGCTCGCGATCTCGCGCTCACTCCCCGAGCTGGTCGGCCACGAGGTGCCGAGCCGGGTCAGCGCCGCCGGATCACTTCCCGAGTTCGGCGCCGCTCGATGAGCAGACGTCGCGACGAGCTGCTGAAGATCGCCGCCGAGCGCTTCGCCGAGCGCGGCTTCGCGAACGTCACGGTGGACGAGATCGGCGAGGCAGCGGGCATCAGCGGACCGGCGCTCTACCACCACTTCGCCGGCAAGGAGGCGCTGCTCGGCGAGATGCTCGTCGGCATCTCGCAGTTCCTGCTCGACGGCGGACGCGAGGTGGTCGCCGAGAGCGACGAGCCGCTCCGGGACCTGATCGCGTTCCACGCGGCGTTCGCGGTCGATGATCGGTCGCTCATCACCGTGCACTTCCGCGACCTCGTCCATGCCCGGCCCGAGGACCAGTCGAAGGTGCGCCACCTGCAGGCCCGGTACGTCGCGCTCTGGGCCGATGCGCTCCAGGCGCGATCACCGCACCTCGAGCGGCGCCAAGCGCAGGCTGCGGTGCATGCTGCGCTCGGGTTGATCAACTCGACGCCGTTCAGCGGCCGGCTACCCCGGTCCGAGATGCTGTCGCTCCTCCGGGCGATGGCGACTGCCGCGCTGGAGCGCGTCGCCGCGCCCGGCTGACCCAGCGGACATCAGCGACCGTCAGCGCGCCGCTCGGACGGAGGCGGCGACGAGGCGGCGGCTCTCCTCGGCCCGTTCGCGGGCGCAGCAGCCGTCGAGGTGGTCGTTCACCAGACCCATGTCCTGCATGAACGCGTACATCGTCGTCGGGCCGACGAACGTCCAACCACGACGCTTGAGGTCGTTCGACAACATCGTCGACGACTCGGTGACGGCCGGGATCTCGCCGGGCGCACGGTCCGCGAACGTCGCGTGCGGCCAGAAGTAGGCGGCGAGCGAACCGAACTCGTCGATGAGCGCGAGTGCTCGTCCGGCGTTGTTGATCGTCGAGCGGATCTTGCCCTGGTGCCGCACGATGCCGGCGTCGCCGAGCAGCCGTCCGACGTCGCGCTCGCCGAACGACGCGACCCGCGCGGGGTCGAAGCCGGCGAACGCAGCCCGGAAGTTGTCACGCTTGCGCAGGATCGTGATCCAGGCGAGTCCGGACTGGAACCCCTCCAGGCAGATCTTCTCGAACAGACGATGGTCGTCGGCGACGCCCACACCCCATTCGTCGTCGTGGTACGCGACGTAGTCCGGGGACGAGACGCCCCACCCGCAGCGCGCCAGACCGTCCTCACCGACCTCCAGTTGCATCCGCCGAGTCTCGCGCGGCCGATCAGCCCGAATCAGCGACCATTCGGAGTGCCTCGTTGACGAGCTGACGGGCCTCGGCTGCGATCGGTTCGAGCTCCGCACGGCCGGTCATCGAGGCCATCAACCCCGGATCCATCGCGTCGACGTAGACGCGACCGTCGACCTCGCGGACGACGACGTTGCAGGGCAGCAGGACGCCGATGAGCGGTTCGACGTCGAGGGCCGCGCTCGCGATCCTCGGGTTGCACGCTCCGATGATGACGTAGCGGTCCATCTCCTTGCCGACCTTGGCGTGCAGGGTCTGTTGGAGATCGATCTCCGTGAGGGTGCCGAAGCCGGACTCGGCGAACGCGACCTTCACCGCCTCGAGCGCCTCGGCGAACGGAAGGTCGAGGACGACCGTCTCCTCGTAGACCATGGTTCCTCCTTTGCGGGCTCAGCAGGGTGCCTCCACCCGTCCGCCTCCCCTCAGCTTGGCCGGTCACGGCCGAGCCGTGCAGGGGCGATGGTCCCAGAGATCAGCCGGACGACAGCGACTCCCGGAGCTCGAATCGACGGATCTTGCCCGTCGCCGTCTTCGGGAGCTCGTCGACGACGACGATCCGGCGGGGGCGCTTGAACGCTGCCATCCTCGATCGGCAATGCTGCTCGAGCTCGGCCGCATCGGCCTCGTGGCCACTCGCCGGCACGACGAAGGCGACCACCTCTTCGAGGCCGGCGGCGTTGCGGGCGCCGACGACGGCCGCCTCGAGCACGCTCGGATGCTCGATGAGCACGCTCTCCACCTCGGCGGGCGACACCCAGATGCCGCCTGCCTTGATCATGTCGTGGTTGCGCCCGAGGAACGTCCAGTGGCCGTCGACCGAGCGGACGTAGACGTCGCCGGTACGGAGCCAGCCACCGGGCAAGAACGCGACCGCGGTCGCGTCGGGCCGCTCCCAGTAGCCGTCGGCGATCGACGGCCCACGCACGTGGAGGAAGCCGGGGGTGTCGGGTTCGGTCACCTCCGCGCCCTGCTCGTCGAGCAGCTTCGCCTCGTAGCCCGGCACCGGCCGGCCCGATGTGCCCGCGACCTGCTCGTCCAACGTGTTGGAGATGAAGATGTGGAGGGCCTCGGTGGTGCCGATCCCGTCCAGGACCGGCATCCCGAACGTCGAGGAGAACCGCCGCTGCAGGTCGCCCGGGAGCGACTCGCCGGCCGTGGAGGTGGCTCGTACCGACTCGAACACGGCCGGATCCGGCGCGGCGTCGAGGAGCGCGGCGACGAACCCCGGGCTCGCGAAGAACAACGTGGGCCGCTCGTCGGTGATCAGCTGGAGGATTCCGGGCGGGGTGGGACGATCGGGGTTCAGGATCGCCGTACCGCCGACGGCGAACGGGAACGTGAGCGAGTTGCCGAGCCCGTAGGCGAAGAACAGCTTGGCGACCGAGAGGAAGCGATCGTCCGCCGTCGCCGCCAGCACCGAACGGGCAAAGGTGTCGGCGGTCGCCTGCAGGCTGCCGTGACGGTGCATCACCCCCTTCGGAACCCCGGTCGTGCCGGAGCTGTAGAGCCAGAACGCCGTCGTGGCCTCGTCGGTGTCGGCCACCGCCGCCTCGCTCCGATCGTCGTACACCTCCCACGACGGCTCACCGATCACGACGCGGCCAGCGGGCACGTCGAGCCCCCCGGTCCGCGGAGCGTGCTCCGCAGAGGCGACGACGAGGCTCGCCCTCGCGTCCGCGACGATGGCTGCGAGGTCTCCCCCGGTGAGCATCGTCGACAATGGCACGGGGATGGCGCCCGACCGCATCGCGCCCAGGAACCAGGCGACGAACGCCGGCTCGTCGTTGACGACGAGCGCCACGCGGTCGCCCGGTCCGACACCTCGATCGGCGAGCGCGTGCTGGGCACGGAACACCTCCGCCTGGACCTGCGCGTAGGTGAGCGAAGCGCCGGACGACCTGATCGCCACACGGTCACCCCGGTCTTCCTGGACGTGTCGATCGACGAGCCAGCTCGCTGCGTTGTAGTCCCCCATGTTGGCATTGTCGCACGCCCACACCCCACCGTGGCCAGAGGCGTGACAGACTCGCAGGATGCTCGACAGCGACGTCGCCGCACAGCTCGAAGCGCTGGCAGCGCTCGGGGCGCCGGCGCTGTCGGATGGCTCGGTCGCCCAGGCCAGGGCCAATTACGATGCCGCGCCGAAGCCCGACGGTGATCCGCTCGAGCGGGTCGAGGACCGGACCGTCGCCGGGCCCGCCGGCGACGTGCCCGTACGGCTCTACGCCTCGTCGAACGAGTCGGCGCTGCCGGTGATCGCGTTCTTCCACGGTGGCGGCTGGGTGCTGTCGTCGGTGGACGGGCACGACTCCCTCGCCCGCCGCATCGCGGCCCGTACCGACATGCTCGTCGTGTCGGTCGACTATCGCCTCGCTCCCGAGTTCCCGTTCCCGGCTCCCCACGACGACTGCTGGGCGGTGACGCGCTGGCTGGCCGAGCGGGCCGCCGACTGGGGTGGGGATCCCGACCGGATCGCAGTCTGTGGCGACTCCGCCGGCGGCAACCTGGCAGCCGGCGTCGCCCTCCGGGCGAGGGACGAAGGCCTCCCCCTGCGCTTCCAGGCGCTGATCTACCCGTGCATCG
The DNA here is from genome assembly GCA_035461925.1 of Ilumatobacter sp. Lineage (GTDB taxonomy): Bacteria > Actinomycetota > Acidimicrobiia > Acidimicrobiales > Ilumatobacteraceae > Ilumatobacter. Next base: position 1,267 of record DATHUU010000053.1, on the reverse strand, counting down.
ACGACCGGCAGGACGACTACCCGTCGATGACCACGAACGGCGAGGGCTACTTCCTGGGCGCGAGCGACATGGCCTGGTTCTGGAACCACTTCGTCCCCGAGATCCATCGCACCGATCCGCGAGCGGTGCCGGCTCGCGCCGGCGACCTGAGCGGGCTCGCTCCGGCGCTGGTGATGACCGCCGAGTACGACCCGCTGCGCGACGAAGGCGAACGCTACGCCGACCGGATGCTCGACGCCGGGGTGCCCGTGGAGGTCATCCGGCACCACGGCGTCGTGCACGGCTTCGTCTCACGCTGGCACACCATGGCCCGTGCCGAACGGGCGCACGACGATCTCGCCGTCGCCCTGCGCCGGGCGATGGCGTGACCTGCCACGTCAGCGGTCGAGCTCGATCCGCCGTTCCAGACCGCGCACCGCAGCCCACAGCGCGTCGTTGATCGGGGTCGGCACCCCGGCCTCGCGACCGCCGCGACAGACGGCACCGTGCATCACGTCGCCCTCCGTCCGCGACCCCTTCTCGATGCTCTGCAGCATCGAGGCCTTGAACCCGTACGGGAGGCCGGCCCACGCACGGCGCCACGGCTCGGCCGGGTCGGTCGTGGTGATGGCGATGCCGAGGGCCCGGGCCACATCCATCGCTTCGTCGACGGTCGCGATCGCCATCGGTTCGATGTCGGGGTGCACGGACAGCTCGCCGTAGGGCAGACCGGTGAGCGCGCTCCAGGCGCCCGTCGAGACGTTGACGAGCAGCTTGTCCCACATCATCGCGACGACGTCGTCGGTGACGATGGCGTGCATTCCCGCCGTTGCGAACATCGTCGCCACCAGCTCGATCCGCGTCGTGATGGAGCCGTCGAGCTCACCGATCGTCGTGGCGCGCCCCGCGGTGCCGTACTCGACGAGCCCCGGCTCGACGATGCGACCACCGACGAACGTCCGGCCGGCGATCACCCGGGGCCGGCCGACCACGTCGGCGATCATCTCCTCGCAGCCGACCCCGTTCTGGAGCGTGAGGACGATCGTGTCGTCCCCGATCACCGACCGTGCGGCGGTGACCGCGCCGGTCGTGTCGAACGACTTGACGAGGACGATCACGAGGTCGGCCGTCGGGACGCCGTCGTAGCTCGTTGCTGCCTCGACCGCGACGGTGCGGACGCCCCTGCCGTCGTCGAGCCGGAGACCGTGGTCGCGGATCGCCGCGACGTGTGCCGCGTTGCGGGTCACGAGCGTGACGGCGTGCCCGGCACTTGCGAGGCAGCCACCGA
>DATHUU010000052.1:0-1729 GCA_035461925.1 Ilumatobacter sp. | reverse complement strand
GGGGTCGTGTCGGCGGGGGTCGTGTCGGCGGGGGTCGCGTCGCCCGCGACCTCGCTCTCCGTCTCGGCCGCCGGCTCCGGCGTGACCGCCGCCGCGGTGGCCGCGAAGATGGGCTCGCTCGGCTCGTCGGCCGGTGCCGGCTCGGGCGTGATCGCGGCAGCCGTGGTAGCGAGCACCGGTTCGGGCTCGTCGGCGACGGGCCCCGCCGACTCGCCTCCCGCGAACGACTCGACCGCCGGCTCGTCCGTCGTGGCAGCGTCGGCCGACGATGTCGCCGCAGCGCTGTCGGCCTCCCGGCACAGGTAGGCGGTGATCGTGCTCCCGGTCGGGACGACGGCGACGACGTGCCAGCCGTCGCGCGACTGTTCCGTGAGGCGCTCGGCGAGCGACCCGGCCTCGTACGACGACACGCTGATCGAGGAGAATTCCTGCATGCCCGCACCCTACAGCCCGCGATCGGTGCGTTCGCGAGCAGTCCGACTTCTCGCGAACGTCGCTCGTCCGGCTGCGACCCGTTCCCGCCGATCGCGGCCCATACTGGAGCCCGATGGTGCGGACCATGGAGTTGTCGACCTCCGTCCTGGCGCTCGTGGCAGCGGCAGGATCGGTGCTCGTCGTCGTCGCGCGTCTGGTCGCACCCCGCGCCCCGCTCGCGGCCCGCCTCGGCGGTGCGGTGATCCGCCAGCGCGCTCCACTGACCCTCGCCGTCGGGGCGGTGTCGATGCTCGGGAGCCTGTACTTCTCCGAGGTCGCCGACTACGTGCCCTGTCGGCTGTGCTGGTTCCAGCGGATCGCGATGTACCCGATCGCGCTGGTCGCGCTGGTCGCGCTCGTCCGTCGTGACCGCGGCGCGCGTTGGTACCTGGTTCCGATGGCCGTGATCGGTGCGGTGATCTCCACGTACCACTACCTGATCGAGCGCGGCGTCCTGAACGACTCCGAGTCCTGCGCGCTGTTCGGCCCATCGTGCGCCGACGTGTGGTTCGAGGAGTTCGGGTTCGTGACCCTCGCGTTCATGGCGCTCGCCGGATTCGTCGCCGTGATCGTGCTCAACACCGTGTCGTTCGACCGATTCGAGGAGGCTCCGTGATCGCCCCAACCCCCACCCGTCGGCTCCGCCGTCCGATCGCTGCTCTCGCCGCCGCGGCGATCACCCTGGCGGCGTGCGGAGGTGACGACGAACCGGTCGCCGCACCGGAGGAACCGGGAGCCGAGCAGCCGGCCGACACCCGCCCACCGGTCGACGGACCGGTGTCGACGCTCTCGCCTGACCTCCCCGACTCGTTCGACGGCCAGGTCGGGCCCGTCGACGTCCTCGGCGACGCGCTGACACCGCTGGTGAGCGACGACGACGACCCTTCGTTGGGGCAGCAGGTGCCCGTCCTGGTCGGCCTCGACATCGACGGTCGGCCGATCCGGATCGACCCGGCGGCCGACGGTCCGACGATGCTCGTGTTCGTCGCGCACTGGTGCCCCCACTGCAACGACGAGATCCCGAAGCTCAACCGGATGCGGGCGTACGCCCAGTTCCCCGGTGACCTGAACATCGTCGCCGTGAGCACCGCCGTCGGCCCCGATCGTCCCAACTGGCCCCCCGTCGAGTGGCTCCGCGACGACATGAACTGGAAGTACCCGGCGATGCTCGACGGGATCGACATCGAGCGCGAGAGCTTCATCGCCGCCGAGGCGTACGGGGTGACCGGGTTCCCGTTCACCGTCCTCGTGAACG
>DATHUU010000051.1:0-7853 GCA_035461925.1 Ilumatobacter sp. | reverse complement strand
CTCGAGCGGACCCCGCCCCTCGTCGACCTGCTGCACCCGGTGGTAGGGCATCGACGACGTCCGACGCCAGACCACGCCGTGGCGGAGCTCGAGGTGATCGGCACCGAACCGGTACCGCCAGGCTCGATACGCCGCCGCCGCGTACCATCCTCGCAGGGGGACGGCGGCCAGCGCGAGCGCGATCGGAACCCCGTACCAGAGTCCGGGGAGCGGGGCCGAGGTGTTGGCATCGAGCACAGCGACGACGGCCGCCAACATCGTGATCAGGACGAGATCGCCGAGCAGCCCGCCGAGCCACCACACCAGCCGAACCCTCGGGTGCAGCGGCCTCCAACCTCCGCGATCGGACGTGTCGTCGGAGGTGTCGTCGGACGTGTCGTCGGAGGTGTCGTCGCCGTCACCGCTGGGCCCGCCGTTGTCGTTCGCTGATGCCCCTCGTCCCTCGTCCGTGGTCATCGTGGGCCAGATCCCTGCCCGACGACGTTCATGACGTCGAGTGTACGAGGCCCCGCCGCGAGGCGCCCACCGCTCCGATGTTCGTCAAGGGTTCGGCAATCCACCTCGCGGTGCCCACGCGTTGATGTAGAACCGCGGGAGCACACAGAGTGTCAGGGGGTCCAGCGATGACGGACGGCCACGTCCACGTGGGGGCGAGGACGGCGCCTCACATCGGGGTCGCGCTCAGTGGAGGCGGGCACCGGGCGACCCTTTTCGGGCTTGGCGCGATGGCGTACCTGCTCGATGCCGGCTACCCGCTGCTCGAGGTGCCGAGCCACGACCGGGCGAGAGGCTGGGTGTCGTGAGCGGCGCCAGCACCACGCTCTCGCGCTCGGAGCTGATCGCCGGCATCGTCTGGCGGCGGGTCATCGGCCGGCCCGATCGCCCCTTCCAACCCGACCGGGTCATCGACGAGCTCGCGTACGAGCTCAACCCGTCCACGGTGTGGCAGCCGGCGCAGCTGCCCACCGATCTGCGCGGGCAGACCGCGTGGGGACGCGAGCTCCCAAGGTGGGAGCAGCCCGGCGAGCTGTCCCCCGACGAGGCCGAGCTGTTCGAGTCGGCGTGGCTCGGTGCGTGGCCGGCCCAGCAACCCGACCGTCCGACCATGCTGCGGCTGCGCGCCGGCGGGATCGCCGACCTTCGTCGGCTGCGCCAGCTCGGTGACGTCGGCGGCGTCATGATCGTGCCGACGCTCGACTCGCACGGCAGCCGCTTCCGGCCACTCGTGTGGCGCTGGCCGTTCCGGGTCGGCGTCGTGGCCGATCCCGGCGGCTGGATCGACCACATCCGCTCGTCGTACCACCACGGCCACGTGTACGACGCCGAGCCGTACGACCCGACGCGCACCTACGACATCGCCATCGTCCCCGCCGACGATGTCGCCGGGCTGCCCGACGACGTGCTCGGCACACTCGGCGACGTCGCCTGCGTGATCGCGGTCGCCCCCGGCGTCGACGAAGCGCTCGCCGTCGTGGAAGACCGCATCGCACCCTCGATCTCGATCGCCGTCCAGGCGCCACCCGACGTCTGGTGGCAGTCGTTGTACTGGGAGCTCAGCCACGACCTCCCCATCGACGTCGCCCTCGAGCTGACCGTCCGCAACACCGGGTGCGACGCCCTCCTCGCCGGTCCCGCCTGGGGCCTCGACATCACCGCCGCCGCCCACTGGTTCGCCGCGGTCGCCCCGGATCATCCCGAGCTCGAGCCGCTCCTCGACTCCTACGCCGGCTGGGACTGGCGCAGTGAAGGCGGCGGTGCCAGCAACGAGTCGGCGGCCGTGCGCGACCTCCGTGGCGCCGGTGGCGACCCGGTCGTGATGATCCCGCCACCGGCGATGGCCGAGGCAGGCGACGCCCCCGACCAGGAGGATCTCGACGAACCGGAGCTCGACGAGACGCCATCAGCGCGACGGGAGCTGGTCGTGCGGGTCTGGAAGGGACAGGGACAGGTCGAGACGATCCTGCCGCCGAGCAGCGATGTCATCATCGGCGTCCGCGTCGCCGTCCCGGAACGAGGCGACGTCGCGACCGGTGTCGGCGTCCCGCTCCCACCCGTGGCGCCGACACCTACCATTCAACTCGAGGTGGTCGCCCGGAGCGATGCCTGGGACGTGCAACCCGATCCGCAGCCGATCTCGTTGTCGCTCGCCGACCCCACACAACCCAGCTCGTGGGCCCGCTTCCCGCTCACCACACCGGACACCGGGATCGTCGAGATCGAGATCACGATCCTCTACCGCGGCAAGCCGCTCCAGGCGGCGACGTTCGTCTCCCCGGTCAACGCGCTGGCCGTGCCCGGCGAAACGCCGACCCTCACCGTCTTCGACGTCAGCGGGCCCGACGAACCGCTCGAGGAGGACACGCCGTCGGTCGACGCCACCCTCGACGGGCGCGGTGCGGAGCTGCGCCACCTGCGCGGCGGCGACGCCCGGATCCTCATCACCGACGTCGACGACATGCTCCGGCGCATCGAGGATCAGGTCTCCCGCGTCCTCGGCGTGGAAGGCGCACCCGAGTCGTTCGCCGACCAGCGCGCCGTCGACCTCCTCGTCGACCTCGCCCGGCTCGGCTCCGAGCTCCACACCCTCCTCGCCCCGCTCGACCTCGACGACGCCGCGCGGATCAACCTCGTCGTCAACGCGGAGTCGCGCGTCCTCCCACTCGAGCTCGTGTACGAAGGGCGGGCCCCCAGGCGCGGCGCCAAGCTGTGCAAGCACGTCAGTGCCCCACCGCCCGACGGCACCACGTGCACTCGCACGTCGGCCCGGATGGTGTGCCCGTACGCGTTCTGGGGACTCCACCGCGCGATCAGTCGCACGATCGTCTCCACCGGAGGGCCGCACGGCACCGACCCACGACCGTTCCGACCCACCACCGTGCTGTACGCGGCCACCGACATCGCCGACCGCGGCGCCACCACCGATCCGACGCCGTCGCAGAGCGTGCGCGACGTCGCTGCCGACCTGTACCCCGAGGTCCACCAGGTGCGCAGCTGGCGTGCGTGGCGCTCGGCGGTCAAGGCTGAGCACCCCGACCTGCTCGTCGTGCTCGGGCACACCGCGACCGAGGCCGGCGAGACCAAGCTCTACATCGGCCGACGATCGGTGCTCGCCCGACCGGACATCACGACGCGCGACCTCCGTGCGCCCGACAGCCCTGCCCCGGTCGTCCTGCTCGTCGCCTGCGCCACCGCCGCCCTCGGCGACGCGTTCGGTTCGCTGCCGGGTGTGATGACGGCGCGTGGCGCCGGCGCTGTCGTCGGCACCCTCTCCAAGATCGTGGGTCCACACGGGGCGGTCACCGCTGCGCACCTCCTCCGGGCCCTCCGCCACACCGACACCATCGGCGCGGCCATCACCGAAGCCCGTCGCTCCCTCGTCGCCGAGCATCGCCCGATCGGCCTCATCCTCGTCTCCCACGGCGAGACCGACACCAAGATCGTCGCCTGACCGTCGCATTGGACGACACGGGCGATGGAAGGAGATCCATGGTTCTCAGCATCGACATGCTCCCGGCGGGACACGGCGACGCGCTCGTCGTCGAGTACGGCACCGGCAGCGCCCGTCACCAGATCCTGATCGACGCCGGCACGTACCACACGTGGGACGGTGTACGGACCGAGCTGGTCAAGCGACGCAAGGACCGCTACGAGACGTTCGTCGTCACCCACGTCGACGAGGACCACATCGGTGGTGCGATCGCACTGCTCGACGACCCCGACCTGAAGCACCGCGTCAGCGACGTCTGGTTCAACGGCTACATCCACTGCAAGCGGGGCGGCAACGTGCTCGGACCGGTGAACGGCGAGCAGCTCACGTCCCGCATCGCCGAGGGCGGGTTCCGCTGGAACCACGGCTTCCCGCGCCGCGTCTCGAACGACGTCGGCGGGCCGATCGTGGTCCCGTCCGCGGGTTCGCTGCCGCGCTTCGAGCTGCCGGGTGGCGCGCGGATCGTGCTGCTGTCGCCGACCGGTCCGAAGCTCAGGCGCATGGCCGACGTCTGGGAGGACGCGGTCCGCAAGGCCCACCTGGTCGCCGGTGCCGGCTCCGAAGATCACACGACCTCGCCGAAACCGTTCGAGCGCGTGGTCGACCCGCTGCCCGATCCGCTCGATGCCGCCGCCGTCGCCCGGCTGGCCGCGCAGAGCTCGACCGACGGATCGGAGGCGAACGGATCGAGCATCGCGTTCGTCCTCGAACACGGCGACGCGCCGACCGAGCGGATCCTGCTCGCCGGTGACGCCCACGCGTCCGTGCTGACGAAGAACCTGAAGCGCTACGCCGACGAGGTGGGCGAGCAACCGGTGCGCATCGACCTCGTCAAGCTCTCGCACCATGGCAGCAACGCCAACGTGTCGGCCAAGATGCTCGAGTTGATCGACTGCCGCCGGTACCTGGTGTCGACCAATGGCGACAACTTCGGCCACCCCAACGATGCGGCCATCGCGAAGGTCGTCGCGGCGGCGGGCGGACCCGTCACCTTCTACTGCAACTACCGCTCGGCGCGCACCGACCCGTGGGCCGAGCACGGCCCGGGAGTCGGCGCCACGTTCGAGTTCCCGAAGGGCACCAAGCGCACGATGCGCGTCACCGTCTGACTCCTCGCACCATTGTCTCGGTTCGTCTCGGCCTGAGTGCGGGTATTGCCGCCGCATGCCGCGCGGCCTCATCGAGACACCCAGCACCGGTCGGTCAGCCGATGACGCACGCGCGGTGGCCGAGCGCGCCGGGTTGATCCATCGGCTCGACGACCGGCCCGGCATCCGACGGCGGCGCGTCGGCCGCGGCTTCACCTACCTGGACCACCACGGCCGCCGTCTCGAGGGCGAAGCCCGGCGACAAGTGGAAGGGCTCGCCGTGCCCCCGGCGTGGGTGGACGTCTGGATCTCCCCGGAGCCCGACTCGCACCTGTTGGCGAGCGGGGTGGACGACGAGGGACGCAAACAGTACCTGTACCACCCTGACTGGATCGCGACCGCCAACGCCGTCAAGTTCGAACGGCTGGCCGACTTCGCCGGACCCTTGTCGGCACTGCGGTCCCATGTCGAGCGAACGCTGCGGAATGCGGGCCGCAACGGGGAGGACGACTGGATCTGCGCGGCCGTCGTCCGACTGATCGACCACTCGCTGATCCGGCCCGGAAGCTTTCGTCGGCTACGGGACCGAGGCACGGTGGGCGCCGTCACGCTCCACTCCGGACACGTCGAGACGACCGGTCGCCGGGTCCGTCTTCGCTTCGTCGGCAAGGGAGACGTGGAGCACGACCTCGAGGTCGACGATCCATTGCTCGCCCGGCGGATCTCCGCGCTCCTCGACCGCACCGACGGCGCCGGACCCCTGTTCGTCGACGAGGCGGGAGCGACCGTCGACGCACCCGTCGTGAACCGGTTCATCGCCGAGCACGCCGGCCCCTCGTACACCGCCAAGGACCTCCGGACCTGGGGGGCCACCAGCCTGGTCGCTGACGTGCTGGCGAGGGCCCGCCGCGGCTCGGTGCAGGAGACGGACGACGCGGACCACGAGAGTCGCATCCGTCGAGCCATCGAGTCGGCCTCGGAGCGTCTGGGCAACACCGCCGCGGTGTGCCGGTCGTCGTATGTCGCACCCGCGATCGTGGAGGCGTACCGGACGGGCGCACTCGACGATGCGTGGCGTCGATCCCGGCGGGCCACGTGGCTCAGCCGAAGCGAGCAGACCGTGCGACGCGTCCTCACCGATCACTGATCGGGTTCCCACGCTCGCATGACGCGACGGTTGGCGGGATCGGAGACCGGGTAATGGAACGCTGCCGGCACCCGCGCCGGACCGACACGAAGGAGCACCCCCATGAACGACGAACAGCTGAACGAACTGCTGTACCAAGCGCTCGAGACCGAGCAGGGCGGCGTCAAGATCTACCGCACGGCGATCGAGTGCGCGGTCAACGACGACCTGCGATCCGAGTGGGAGGAGTACCTCGAGCAGACCCTGAACCACGAGGCCATCCTCCTCGACCTGTTCGAGGAGCTCGGGCTGGACCCCGCTGCCGAGACCGCCGGTCGTCAGGTCGTCCGCCACATCGGCGAGTCCCTCGTCGGCGCGATGACCATGGCGCAGCAGGCGGGTACACCCGAAGCGGCGCAGCTCGTGGCCGCCGAATGCGTGGTCCACGCCGAGACCAAGGACCACCTCGATTGGGAGCTGATCGGCATGGTGGCCGAGAAGGCGACCGGCACGACGGCGAAGGCGCTCACGCAGGCGTTCGAACAGGTCGAGGACGAAGAGGACGAGCACCTCTACCACACGAAGGGCTGGACCCGCGAACTGTGGATCCAGTCGCTCGGCATGAAGGCCGTGCTCCCGCCTCCCGAGGAGCGCAAGAACGTGACCACCGCGATCGGTGCCGCACGGGCGCAGAACGCGCGTGGCGACATGACCTGAGCGATTGACCCGGTGCGAGCGCGGGCGGGGCCGGCGACGTCACGACTCGGTGACGTCGCCGGCCAACGCGGCGGTGAGGTCGTCGAGCGCCCGCTCGGCGGCCTGTTCGCAGATCTCGTCCTCCGTGCCGTCGAAGCAGTAGGTGCGGGCCGTGGTGGCTCCCGAGACGGTGACGGCGATGCACACGGTCCCTGGCGCGACCCCGTCCAACGGCTCGGGCCCAGCCAGCCCGGTGGTGGCCACCGCGACGTCGGCACCGGTGAGATCGCACACCCCTTCGGCCATCTGCGACGCCGTCTCCTCGGAGTAGATGCACGGGGCCGTCACCCGCAGCAACGCTCGCTTGGTCACCTCGTGATAGGCGACGAGGCCACCCAACAAGAAGCTCGACGCACCCGCCTCCGCGGCGAGCAGCGTGGCGATCCGGCCCGCGGTGCACGACTCGGCGGCAGCGACCTGTCGGCCGGCCAACAGCTGCGCCAGCGATCTCCGCTGCGGTGAATCGGACATCTCGTCGTGCTCCTCCACTCGATCCTGATGTTCTGGGCGGACAGTTGCCGGGACAGGTCCGGCAGAAACCCGACCACAACGAGATGGCAGGCGTCAGGCGCCGGTGACGAGCTCGCGGAGGCCCGCCTGCCACTCGTCGACGAAGGCCTGCTGGTCGTCGCCGATCTGATGGAAGTAGAGGTGATCGACGCCGGCATCTCGCGCGCGACCGACCTCAGCCGCGAGGCGATCGTGGTCGCGGCCGACGATGACCGATTCGGCCAGATCCTCCGGCCGGACGATCGACGACGCCATCTCGAAGTGTGCCGGCGTGGGCAGGTCCTGGCTGAGCTGCCCCGGCACACCGCCGTTGCGCCACTTGGTGTGCGTGACTTCGAGCGCCTCGTCGCGGTCGTCGAGCCAGCACACGTTGATCTGCGAGTACACCGGGCCCTCTCCGCCCGCGTCTCGCCAGGTCTCGATCGTCTCGGCCGAGACCCCGGTGGTCCACAGGCCGTCGCCGACGCGCGCCGCGAGTTGCGCCGCCATGGGCCCGAAGGCCGACACGACGACGGGCGGCGGCGGGTCGGGCGCGTCATAGAGCCGCGCGTTCTCGACCTCGTAGAACGCGCCGCTGTGGTTCACCTGCTCGCCGGTCCACAGCTGGCGGATCACCCCGACGGCCTCCTCGAGCATGGCAAGGCGCTCGGGTGCAGTCGGCCAGCGGTCACCGAGGATGTGCTCGTTGAGCGCCTCACCGGAGCCGAGACCGAGGACGAACCTCCCGTCGAGCATCACCGCGCTGGTCGCCGCCGCCTGTGCGATGACCGCGGGATGGGTCCGGACCGTCGGGCAGGTGACCGCGGTCGTGACCGGCAGGTCGCACACCTGGGAGATGGCCCCGATGACCGACCACACGAACGGGCTCTGGCCCTGCTCGTTGTTC
>DATHUU010000050.1:0-9287 GCA_035461925.1 Ilumatobacter sp. | reverse complement strand
CGACGCCGTCCGCCGACTGCTGACCGGAGCCCCGGCGCCGAACCCGACGCCGCTCCCCACGACGACGAGCTCCACGACCTCGACCACGACGGTGCCCGAGACGACGACGAGCACCACGACGACCACCACGACGAGCACGAGTTCGACCTCGACCACGGCGGAGCCACCGACCACCCCCGCGACCTCGACGACCACCACGCCGACCACCACGCCGACCACCACGACGACCACCACGCCGACCACCACGCCGACCACCACGCCGACCACCTCACCGAGCACGAGTTCGACGACCACGACCACGGAGCCGGCCGCGGACTGAACGTCAGCGCCGGCGAGCTGCTTCGAACAGGAGCACCGTCGCCGCCATCGCGACGTTCAGGCTCTCGGCGCGCCCCCGATGCTCGATGCGCACCCACTCGTCGACGGCGGCGTCGTCGGCGAGACCGTGGGCCTCGTTGCCGAGCACCAAGGCGACGCGACCCGACCAGTCGATCTCGGTGTGCGGGTGACCCGCGTGTGACGACGTGCCCAGCAACCGGCAGCCTGCCGCGCGCACGTCGGCCAGGTCCGCGATCATGACCGGCACGTGGAACAGCGCTCCCGCCGACGCCCTGACGACCTTCGGGTTGAACGGATCGACCGACCCCGGCGTCAGGACGACGGCATCGGCGCCGGCCGCCTCGGCCGACCGTAGGATCGTGCCCAGGTTGCCGGGGTCGCCGAGCTGATCGGCGACCACCACGAACGACGCGGTCCCGAGGGCCGCCGGGTGATCCGGCATCCGGACCACGGCGAGGTTGGGTTGGGGCCGTTCGGTGGACGCGACCCGTTCGAGCACGCCCTCAGCGAGCTCGAACACCGATGTCTTCGTCACGGGTTCGGCACCGGGCGCCACGTACTCCGCATCGACGACCCACCCGGCTGCCATCGCCTCGGCGATCAGCACCGCGCCCTCCACGACGAACACTCCGGCGTCCGAACGCGAGCTACGGCGCCCCAGGAGGCGCCGTAGCTCTTGGACGTTCGGGTTCTTGAACGCGAGCTGTTCGCTCAGTGCCCGAGCTCTCTCAGAGCGCGGTCTTGGCCTGGGCGACCAGCGCCGAGAAGGCCGCCGGGTCGGTGACGGCGAGATCGGCGAGGATCTTGCGGTCGACCTCGATGCCCGCTGCCGTGAGTCCGGCGATGAAGCGGCTGTAGCTCATGTCGTTCTGGCGACAGGCGGCGTTGATCCGCTGGATCCAGAGTCGACGGAACTCGCCCTTCTTCGCGCGACGGTCGCGGAATGCGTACTGGCCGCTGTGGAGCAGCTGCTCGTTGGCGGCGCGGAACGAGCGGCTCTTGTTGCCGTAGTAGCCGCGTGCCTGCTTGAGGACCTTCTTGTGGCGCTTCTTGGCAGCCACACCGCGCTTGACGCGTGCCATGGTGGTGTCTCCTTGTTTCGTCCGGTCCGGGTCAGCGCTCGGCGAGCAGGCGCTTGATCTTCTTCTCGTCGGTGGGATGCACGTCGCGGTCGCCGGCGAGGCGGCGCGTGCGGGTCGACGACTTCTTCTCGAACAGGTGCTGCCGCATCGCCTGCTGGCGACGGAGCTTGCCCGTTCCGGTCTTCTTGAACCGCTTGGCGGCGGTCTTCGAGGTCTTCATCTTCGGCATCATTCGTCTCCTGATGATTCGGGGGGAGCCGGGTCGGCGGGAGCCGATTCCGTGGCGGCGGTCGCATCCGCCGGTGCTGCTGCGGCTGCTTCTGCAGCTTCTTTCGCGGCCTTCTTCTCCGCTTCGGCTGCCGCCTTCTTGATCGCCTCCTGCGCCTTCTTGTCGGGCGAGAGGACGAGCGACATGCTGCGACCTTCCATGCGGGCCTGGTTCTCGACCTTCGCGATCAGTCCGACCTGTTCGATCACGTCGTCGAGGATCTTGCGGCCGAGCTCCGGATGGGCCATCTCACGACCACGGAACTGGAGGGTGACCTTCACCTTGTGACCCTCCTCGATGAACTCGATGAGATGGCGCATCTTGGTGTCGAAGTCGCCCTTGCCGATCTTCGGTCGGAACTTGACCTCCTTGATCGACACGTTCGAGGACTTGCGTCGGGCCTCCTTGGCCTTCTGCGCCTCCTCGTACCGGAACTTCCCGTAGTCCATGATCCGACACACCGGCGGGTTCGCCATGGGCGCGACCTCGACGAGGTCGAGCTCGAGCCCTCGGGCCATCCGGAGCGCATCGGGCACGGGCTTGATCCCGAGCTGGTCGCCGTCGGGACCGATCAGCCGGACCTCACGGGCCCGGATCCGGTCGTTGATCCGATGTTGATCGCGGTGCTGGTCGCGGTTCGATGGCGGTGCTATGACTGATCACTCCTGTGCAAGGCGGTGGCCTCCCATGTCGTCTGTGCTGGTCCTGCTCGACGCGAAGTCGGTGTCGGATCGTGTCCGTGCGGAGCAGACCAGCCAGGACGTCCGCCCGGACGGTGCCGGGATCGGACGGCCGGACGGGCCGTGATCGTCGTTCGACCCGGGCGCACTCGGATCGGCACGTGCCGTTCGGTGGCCGGGTGGGGGCGGTCGGCACAGGTGCCGGTTGCCCCACTTCGCCTCGATTGTCTCCGGTCGTCGGGACGACCGGCCTCGATAGGGTAGCGCACGTGCGCGACGAAACCGACCTGACCAGTCACGACGGGCCGTACCACGATGATCCGACGCCCGACGACCAGACCGCCGAGATCGATGCGGCGATGGCCGAGGCGAGGGCCCGACTCGCCGAGATCCCCGCCGAGGTCGTCGTCGTCAACCACGTGATGGGCCTCTACGAGCTCGCAGCGATCCATCTGTCGTCGGACACCCCCGATCTGGTCTCGGCATCGCTCGCGATCGACGCGATGGCTGCCGTCGTCGACGGTCTGGGTGATCGCCTCGGCGACGACGCACAGACGATGCGAGATGCCCTCGCGAACATCCGCATGGCCTTCGTCGGCGTCAAGGCCCGTACCGGCCAATCGACCCCGGGCGACTGACACCATCCTCACGACGGCATCAGTGCGGTGCCGTCAACTTCACGGCAGCGATCGCCGCCACGAGGCCGCCGAGCGCGAGCAGGTTGGGGAGGTTCGTGTTCTGGTGCTGGAGGGTGACGCCGACAAGCACGGTGCCGACTGCACCGATCCCCACCCAGACGGCGTAGGCGGTGCCGACCGGCAAGGTGCGCACCGCGACGGCGAGCAGGAACATGCTCACACCCAGGGCGCTGATGAACCCGAGCGTGGGCCACGGCCGGCTGAAGCCATGGGTGCGCGGTAGCAGCGACGCCCAGACCACCTCGAACAGACCGGCGACGATCAACAGGAACCACGCCACGACGAATCCTTCCTGCCCCCGTCGTGCCGGCCGGTACGGGAGCGCCTCGTCGGTGCCGCGGTCGCCCCGCTGCGGGTGACACGATAGCGCCGGTCGGGTCCCGCCGCGATGTACCGAGAGCTCGTCAGGCCGCGTCGCGGTAGCGGGTGGACAGCCGTCGGGCTTCGTCGATGCGCTTGCGTCGTGCGTTGGGGTGGACCCAGCCGAGGCCGATCCAATTCCAGTCGAACCTGCCCGCCAGTGGCGGCGCATATGCCACCCGAGGTGACGGAGGCGGCCTGGTCGGCAGGACCGGAGTGCCGGAGCCAGCGATCGGTCTGTCGCGTTCGTCGGTGAACACCAGTCCGTCGAACTCGTCGGCGGTGCCGGAGATGCCGAGCTGCCCTTGGTGGTGCATCTTGTGGTGCCTCGGGCACACGCACACCAGGTTCGACGTGTCGGTCGCTCCACCGTCCTGCCAGTGGACGATGTGGTGGACCTCGACGAAACGGTCGGCGGTGCAGCCCGGTACCCGGCAGCCACGGTCGCGCCGCTCGACGATGCGGCGGGTGCGGTGGGGGACGATGTGCTGGGCGCGGCCGACCGAGAACGGCACCCCGTCGGACGCCCACACCGGTTGCACGACCCCGTCGCACAGGATCCGGTCACGGGTGGCCATCGGGATCCGCCAACCATCGGTCGTGGTGGCCTCACCGTCGGTGACGTCGAGGTGCAGCCACGTGCGGAACCGATCGCGGCGAGCTGTCGACTCGACGACGTCGAGGGAGCGCTCCATGCACTCCACGAACGCTTCGGGCCAAGTGACGTCCTCGTCGCCGGCGGTGAACATCGCGTCCCGACGCTCGTTCAAGGCGGATTCGATCCGCCGGCCGTCGTCGATCCCGAGCTCGGCGTTGATCCGCCACCGGCCGTTCGCGGTCGGGCCGAACGACAACCGATCATGCACGGCGTCCGGTTCCGGGGCGGGTTCGTCGGGATCGGGTTCGAACATGTTCGACCGCATCGCCCGACGGATCTTGCCCACGGTGGAGATCTTCACGAAGTCGTAGACCAGCGCATCGGCCCACGCCGGGGCCTCGATCGCAGCGGCGACCTGCTCGAGAGAGAGCTCGCCACGCCCGAACCCGCCCATCAGCGTCGGGAAGTCGGCGCGACGCCGCGCAACCGCAACGACGTCGTCGGCGCGGGCCTTCGACAAGCCGAGCCGCCATTGCAGGAACGCTGACGGTGTCTGCTTGCCGCCCTGTTGCCAGGCACCGCTGGACAGCAACTCGACCGTGGCATCGACGAGCTCGGCGTTGACCGCGTTCAGGTGCCCGGCGATCACGCCCAACCGCTCGTTCGCAGCCTCCACCGCGTCATCGTCACACGTCTCCGACGTCTTGGTTGCCCAGACCACATCCGCCATGGGTAGATCGTACTGGTGTTCGATCGACGCCGCAACACCCCTGGTCAGCGTTGTTGCAGATGTCGCCGGGGACACCATCGGAGGAACCGATCGGCGTGTCGTCGGCCAGCGGGCATTCGGCCCTGGCGGTCGTGTCCGGCGCTCGCGACGATTGCCGTATGGCTGTGCTGTTGGAGGCCACCGGCCTCGAGAAGTCGTTCCGATCGGATCACGTCGAACGCCAGGTGCTACGAGGCATCTCGCTCGCCGTCGCCCGCGGCGAGTGGGTGGCGGTCATGGGTCCGAGCGGGTGCGGCAAGTCGACCGCCCTCCACATCCTGGGGGGCCTGGATCTGCCCGACGCCGGTTCGGTGGTGCTCGACGGCGAGGAGATCACCACGCTCGACGCCGCGGACCGGGCCCTGCTCCGACGCCGCCACATCGGCTACGTCTTCCAGCAGTACAACCTGATCCCCCACCTCGACGTGGCCGCCAACGTCGAGCTGCCGATGCGTCTCGCCGGTCACTCTCGCCGGGCATCGCGCCATCACACCAGCGAGCTGTTGGCGTCGCTCGGGCTCGACGACCGGCGGTCAGAGCTGCCCGGACGGCTCTCGGGGGGCGAGCAGCAACGAGTCGCGATCGCGCGAGCGGTCGCGAACCAACCGGCCCTCCTGCTCGCCGATGAGCCGACCGGCGCGCTCGACACCGAAGCCGCGGGCCGCGTGCTCGACCTGCTGCGGGTCCAACACGCCGCCGGCCAGACGATCGTGATGGTGACCCACGACCCCGACGTCGCCGCCGGTGCGGACCGGACGATCCACCTCCGAGACGGTCGGGTGGTCGACGACGAACCGATCGCGGTGCCGGCAGGTGCACCGTGAGCGGATCGACGCTGCTCCTCGCGGGCGTCAGCCTGCGATCCCGGCGGCGACTCGGCCTCGCCGCCACCGTCCTGATCCTGTTGATCGCGGCGGTCGGGATCTCGGCAGGCCTCACGGTGGTGCGACAAGGGGCACCGCTGCTGGACGCGGCGGCCGACCGAGCCGCGGTCGCCCATCTCGTGCTGTACGGCGACGCCTCGGCGCTGACTCGGGTCGCCGAGGACGCGGCGGTGACCGCCAGCGCGGGGCCGTTCCCCACGACCAACGACCTCGAGCTCGCCGGCGGCGACGAGCCGATCCCGATCCAGATGACCGCACTCGACGATCCCGACACCGACGTCAACCGACCGCCCATCATGGCCGGTCGCTGGGCCGCGGCACCCGACGAAGTCGTGCTCGATCGGAGCCTCGCGGCCGACGTCGGGCTCGATCCCGGCGACGTGGCCACGTTCATGACCGGTGGTCACGTCACCGAGCTCACCGTCGTGGGCACCGCGGTGAACTTCACCGACTGCTTCTATCCGCTCTGCGACCCGGGGCGGGTGTGGGTCACCACCGACGGATTCGACCGGCTCGGCGCGGTCGCCTTCCACCAGCTGTGGCTGCGGTTCGAAGATCCGTCAGAGGCGGACGCATTCGTCGAGCAGGTCGCTTCGTCGGGCATCGAAGGCGTGCGCGGCAACGACACCTGGCTCGACACGCGGGGCGACTTCCTCACCCTCGATCGCATCTTCGGGTCGTTCATCTCCGTGTTCGGTGCCTTCGTGCTCGTCTGCGCAGCGGTGGTCGTCGCGGGGTCGACGGCGATGCGGATCGTGTCCCGTCGACGCGAGATCGGGCTGCTCGGCGCGATCGGCTGCAGCCCGCGCGAGGTCGCGGCGAGCCTGGTGGTCGAGAACGTCGTGATCGGGGTGATCGCGGCGATCGCCGGCTGGGCGCTCGCCGGATTCGCGGTCCCGTCGTTGCAGGTCGGCATCGGCGCCGCTCTCGGGCCACAGGACCCGTCCTGGTCGCTGCTCGCGCTGGGCGTCACGCTCGGCGTCATCGTCGTCGTGCTCAGGGTTGCGACGGTCGTGCCCGCCCGACGAGCGGCGCGGCGCCCGGTGACCGACGTGCTCCGCGACGTACCGCCTGCCCGCGTGAGCTGGCTCACCCGCCACCTCCCCCGCGTGCCCGGGCGCCTCGAGCTGCTCGGCGTGCAGGAGTCCGCGGCCCAGCCGTCCCGTTCCGCTCTGGCGGCGCTCGCCGTCGTCGTGGCGGTCGTGGGCACGATCGTCTCGCTCGGGTTCATCCGGGCGATCGAAGGTGTGGCCGACGACCCGGCGCGCCAGGGAGACCCGTGGGACATCGCCATCGACCCCGGTGACATCGGTGCCGACGCGGTCGTGGCAGCGCTCGACGCGGACGACGACGTCGATCGGTGGTTCACCGAGCTCGAGCGACGCAGCACGCTCGACGAGGGAGCGTTCCTCGCCGTCGCGGTCGGCGGCATCGAGGACGCCGGCTTCCGCATCGCGCAGGGTCGCACCGTCGGCGCCCCCGGCGAGGCGATCGCCGGGTACGGCTTCCTCCAGCGCTTCGGGGTCGACGTCGGCGACCGGGTCGACATCCTGGCCGGCACGACCCCACTCGAGCTGGAGATCGTCGGCTGGTACCGCGAGACCGAGGACTCGGGCGAGATCCTCCGGTTCGGTCTCGGCGATCTCGCGGATGCCGAGACCGAGGTCGGTCCCGGGGTCTTCCGGGTCGCGGTCGGCGACGACGCCGAGGCATCGACGGTGGCCGATCGGCTGGCGGCACAGCTCGGTGGTGAGGCTCGTGTCGCTGCCGTCGACACCGGGATCGACGACATGCAGCCGTTCTTCCTGTCGCTCCGGCTGATCGCCGGGATCCTGGTGCTGATGGCCGGGGTCAATCTCCTGTCGACGCTGCTCACCGCGAGCCGTGAAGCCAGCCGACGAATCGGCGTCGAGCTGTCGATCGGCTTCACGCCTCGCCAGGTCACCGTCCACGGTGCCGTCGCCGGGCTCACCATCGGCGCCATCGCGACGCTCATCGGTGTGCCCGTTGCCCTCCTGCTGTTCCGCGTGTTGGCCGACACCGTCAGCACGGGACTCGGCGTCGGCCCCGGTTGGATGCCCCTCCCACCGACGATGCCCATCATGGTGCTCGTGCTCGCCACGCTCGCCGTGACAGCGGCGCTCGGCGCCGCTTCGGTGGCACGCGTGTCGCGTCGTCCCGCCAGCGAGCTGATCCGCTCGGAGTGACGGCCGGCCGGTTCGACGCGTCGCCGATCACACGCCGAAGCGACCGTGGGGGGCGCTGCGGACGTGGCCGTCCCGCACGATCACGTCCTCCTCGGCCAGCAGCGCCGCCTGCTCGCGCTCGGCGCCCGGCACCAGGCGCCCGACGGCGTTGACGACCCGCCACCACGGCACCTCGACGTCGGTGGTCTGGAGGATCCGCCCGACGAGACGCGCTTGGCGGGGATAGCCGGCCGTCTCGGCGACGTCACCGTAGGTGGTGACCTCGCCGGGCTGGAGGGCGACCAGCACGTCGACGATCCGACGCTCCCGCTCGCCGGCCGGGTCCGCCACGCAGATCCCCGATCTTAGACCTTGTGGATCCTGCCGGCCTGGAAGCGGCCGAACTTCGGCAGGGGCTGGAAGCTGACCCGCTGCCCCGGATCGACCGTGCGCGTGCCGTCGGTGATCTCGATCACGTGGAACAGGTAGTCGACGCCGTTCTCGCCGCGAACGGTGCCGAGCCCCTTGGCGCCGTCGATCACGGTGACCGTCCCGGTCAGCATGGTCAGTGGATGATCTTGGAGATCGGGATCTCCAAGAGGTCGGTGGCTCCCTGCGCGATGAGCTCGGGGATGAGCCGGTTGATCCCGTTCTTCTCGACGACCGTCTCGATCGCGTAGTCGCCGTTCGCGAGCTGGTTGACGGTCGGCGACTTCGCCGACGGCAGCGCGTCGATCACGGCCTGCTTCCGAGCGGCCACCACGTTGAGCTTCAACAACACCTTGCCGCGCGCCTCGAGCGCACCGTTCAACAGCGTCATCAGCTGGTGCATCGCGTGCCGCTTCGCCGGATCGGCGAACGACGTCGGGTTGGCGACCACCTCGGTGTAGCTCGTGAGGATCGTGTCGATCACCCGCAGGCCTGCGGCGCGCAGCGCGCGACCGGTCTCGGTGATGTCGACGACGCAGTCCGCGATGTCGGGGATCTTGGCTTCGCTCGCCCCGTACGACAAGCGCACGTCGGCACGGACACCCTTGGCATCGAAGAACCGCTTGGTCATCTCCGGGTACTCCGACGTGACGCGCACACCGTCGTGGAGGTCCTCGACCCGCTGGACCGGTGAATCCCCGGCGACCGCCACGACGACCTTCACCGGATTGCTCGTCGCTTTCGAGTACTGCAGCTCACCCAAGCTCTCGACGACCGCTCCGGTCTCCTCGACCCAGTCACGGCCGGTGATCCCGACGTCGAACAGGCCTTCGGCGACGTAGGCGGGGATCTCCTGGGGGCGCAGGATGCGGACCTCGCCCACACGCGGGTCGTCGATGGTCGCCTTGTAGTCGACCGCGGAGGAACGGTTGACGCTCAGGTCGGCGGCTTCGAACAGCTCGAACGTCGCCCGTTCGAGACTTCCCTTCGGCAA
>DATHUU010000049.1:0-8158 GCA_035461925.1 Ilumatobacter sp. | reverse complement strand
AGGTCGGCGGGGCGACCGAGCTCAAGGTCAAGGTCACCGACATCGCTGGCGTCGTGCCCGCGAGCGGTGTGAGCGCGGTGTCGTTGAACGTCACCGTCGCTCAGCCCGAGGGATCGGGGTACGTGACCGTGTACCCGTGCGGCACCCGTCCTGAGGTGTCGAGCGTCAACTACGTCGCCGGCCAGGTCGTCGCCAACGCGGTGATCGCCCCCGTGTCCGCGGATGGGGAGATCTGCCTCTACTCGTTCGCGCAGACGCACCTGTTGGCGGACATCAACGGCTACTTCCCGGTCGGCACCGGCTTCACCGCCGTTGCTCCGGATCGGGTCTTCGACACCCGTCCTGGTGTCGCTGACGGTCTGCGTGTCGTGGCGAAGCAGAAGGTCGGCGGGGCGACCGAGCTCAAGGTCAAGGTCACCGACATCGCTGGCGTCGTGCCCGCGACCGGTGTGGGTGCGGTGTCGTTGAACGTCACCGTCGCTCAGCCCGAGGGATCGGGGTACGCGACGGTGTATCCGTGCGGTACCCGGCCCGAGGCCTCCAACCTCAACTACGTCGCCGGCCAGGTCGTCGCCAATGCGGTGATCGCCCCCGTGTCCGCCGACGGGGAGATCTGCCTCTACTCCTTCGCCCCCGCGCACCTGCTGGCGGACATCAACGGCTACTTCCCGGGTTGAGTTCTCGGGCCTTCGCTGGCTCGTCAGGTGCTCATAGCTTGCCCATCAATCTCGTCGATCGGCACATCGTCGATCTGGATCGCCGCGGTCGTGAGGCCCGAGTGACGCCGTTGCTGACGGCCCACTCCTCGAGCGCTGCGAGGAGACGGCGTCCGATGCCTCGACGTTGATGCTCGCGTAGCACGGCCCTCGTGAAGTCGGCACGATGACGGAGACGACGAACACCTCCTCGGTGGCATACCAGGAAGCCCATCGGCTCGCACGTGTCGAGCACCTGCGGAAGTGGGTTGGTGCGCGGTTCGTTCCGGGTGCGGCGACTGGCCGCGTCCGATCGGCGAGACTGGGCGCATGGCATTCGGACAGGCGTCGGGTCCGCCCGCATCGGGCCGTCAGGTCAAGGAGTTGCTGGAGCTGTTGCAGGCCGCAGGTCACGCCGACTTCCGGGACGCACGGGGGCCGATGGGATTCAGCCAGCGGCAGGCGGCGGGGAAATTCACGGCGCAGGAGGCGACCGAGTTCATCGAGCAGCTCCAGGAGACGGCGTACCAGCGCGAAGTGGGTGAGGTCTCGGCGCCGCCGGAGCCGGCGGCGAAGGTGTCGGCCGCCGAGCTCGCACTACGCGAGTACCCCGACCACCTCATCGCCGCCGAGCTCCAACGCAGAGGATGGATCGTCGTCGAACCGTGACGCCCGAGCTGTCCGGACGGCCGCGACCCCGCCCGCGGCACCGCAGACAGCCACCGGTCAGCCCGGAGCGGGTGCGTCGGCGTCCGATGCGGGAGAGCTTGCCTCGCCGGCTGATTCTTCGAAGAACTCGATCGCGTCCTCGGTGATCTGGTCCGGGTCGAGCTCGGAGTAGTCGTCACCTTCGTCGGGTTCGTTGGGTTCGTTGGCAGCGTCCGTCATGCCCTGGTCCTACCCACTCGCCGGTTGCTGAAACCTGCCGCCACGGAGTCCGCCTGAGGTCGACTCGAGGCTTGGCCATCGCGGGCACGTCGGGCGGTGTGGCTCTTCGGCGCCCATGTAGGCGGTCCATTCGTGGGTGGTCATGTTCCGCCCGGCACGTTCGCAGGCGAGCGTGGCGAGCGCGTCAGGTCGGAGATCGACCGCCTGCACGACGGACCCGGAGGCCTCCCCGGCGAGGCCCCAGCCGCCGAGGTAGAGAGTGCGTCCGTCGGGGGCGAGCGCCGACATCGTGGAGGCGATGGTCCCGGAGATCGGCTGGCGGGCGTCGACGTCCCACAGTTGGCTGCCCCACGGCCCGCTGCCGACGAGCAGGCCGGTGTCGGACGTGTCGAACCAGAGCGACGGCAAGTTGGTGACGAACGGCGCCCCGATCTGTTCGTGGGTGACCGGGTCGAGGAACTGGAACGTCCCCGGCCCCGACGCGCTGATGAGCTGGCCCTGCCTGGTGAACTGGACGCTGGAGTTCCCACCGAACGCTCCCAGCGCCGTGATCTCCCCACCGGTCACGTCCCAGACGGCGGCACCACCGAGCTCGCCGCCACCGACGACGAGCGAGCGACCGTCCACCGAGGCCGTGTCGAGCACCCGCACGACCTCGTCGGTCATCGTGAAGACCTCGTCGAGGGAGAATGGGCCGCCGACGGGTTCGAGCCCGTCGGCATCCCAGAGCACGATCCCGTCGGCGTCGCCGGCGGTGACGATGTACTCGCCGTCACCGGTGAACGCCGCTCCCTGGTAGAGCCCGGGCCACACGTCGCCGGCGGCGACCGCGCCGGAGAGCGAGCGCCCGGACGCGACGTCCCACACGGTCAACGACGCCGGACAGGTGGGAGCGCCGGGCTCACCGAAGGGGCAGGTCAGGGTGACCAGCCGGTCACCGTCGGGATGGAAGTCCACCCCGGCGATGCTGACCTCGGTGTCCATCTCGAGCTCGCCCAGCGGTGCGAGGCTGGCACGGTCGTAGAAGCGCACCCCGCGGCCGAGTCCCCACACCGCCAGCGTCGACCCGTCGGGGCTCTTGTGGACGTTGCCGGGGCCAGCGGGTTCCAACGCCGTCCCGAGGTCGTCGACCCAGCCCATCTCCCAGATGGAGATCGTCCCGTCGGCGTCGGCGGTGACGAGTCGCCGCCCTTCGTCGACGAACTCCAGGCCCGCGGCCGCAGTGTCGCCCGGGTCGGGGAGCGGTCGAGGACCCGTGTCGGTCGTGATGAACAGGTCGAGTGCGACCCAACCACCGGCGGCGAGCAACCCGTCGGGGGACGTGTCCAACGAGCTGTAGATCCCACCGGGGCTCTCGCCGAACGGCTCGCCGATTCGCCGGAGGTCGTCGAGGCCGTGGGCCGAGATCAGCACGTCGGCGGTGTACACCGTGTCGTCGGTCACGGTGAGCGACGCGCCCCCGTCTGCCCCCAGTTCGGCGGAGCCGACGTCGACCTCGCCGGTGGCGATGTCGATCCGGTACAGGCGGCCCGGCTCGACGAGCGCGGTGCGCTCCGCCGGGAAGGCGGCCTGGACGAGCGCCGTGCCATCCCGTGTGAACGCCATCGCCGTGACGAGCCGGTCGACGCCGAGGTCGAGGGTTCGCTGCTCGGTCCACGCGGCGACGTCGACCAGCCGCGTGCGACCACCGGGCCCGGACACGGCCAGCATCTCGCCGTCCGGTGAGAAGCGGGTGTCGTAGAGCTCGCCGTCGACGCCCGGGATCTCAGCGATCAGATCTCCAGTGTCGAGATCGTGGATCGTGACCGCGACGCCGCTCGACGCGGTGCCCTCCGAGGCGACGAACCGACCCGCCGGATCGACGTCGACGCCACCGACGATGCGGGGCGGCGCGGCGAGGGCGAGGTGGCGGACCGACCGTCGGTCGAGGTCGATCACGTCCAGCGAGCCGTCGACGCGCTTGCCGACGGCGACGCGCTCGTCGCTGCTCACCGCGAGCGCGGCGTAGTCGGGCGCCAGGGTGGGAATGACGGTCCGGGTCGGCGGCGGGCCACCGCCGAGGGTGTGCAGCAGCGCTCGGAGCGTGCTCGCTGATCGGTCGAGCCGGGCACCTTCCACCGCGAGCAGCAGTGACAGGCTGCGATCGGACGCCGCCCGATCGACGGCGGCCGCGGCAAGGGCCCGGCCTCTGGACCGCTCGGCCTGCTCCGCCTCGTCGCGGGCGATGCCTCGCTGGGTCCACGCCATCACGCCGAGAGCGAGGGCGACCACCAGCGTGACACCCACCCCGGCCAGCGCCCTGCGCAGCCGCCGATTGCTCGCCCGTTGCTGCTCGAACCGCTGCTGCTCCATGGCTCGCTCGGCGTCGCGTGCCGCCAACGACCCCTCGAGGTAGTCGCGCTCGGACGCGGTCAAGGCGTCGGGGTGGTCCTCGGCCCACGTCTCGGCCAGCGCCAGGCGGGACCCCCGGTAGAGATCGCCCTGGTCGCGGTCACCTGCCACCCATGCCTCGGCCGCAGCGGTGAGTCCGGCGCGGATCTCGAGCCCGCGCCCCTCCGCACGAACCCACTCCCGCAGGCGCGGCCAGCTGCGGAGCAGCGCTTCGTGGGCGACCTCGACCGTCTGCTCCCGGGTTTCCGGATCGTGGTCGAACGTGAGCAACCGGGCGTCGCCGAAGCGTCCCAGCACGACCTCGGCGGTGGTCGCGTCGCCGGGAAGCGACAACAGCTCCGAGCGAGTGGTGCGTCTCCGCAGATCGGGCTGGTCGCCATCGACCGTGACGAGACGGAGGAAGAGGTGGCGGGTCGCCGATCGCTGACGGTCGTCGAGCGACCCGAAGATCAGCTCGGCCCGCTCGGCCACCGCGCCGGCGATCCCACCGAGACGCTCGTAGTCCGCCAGCGTGATGTGATCGGACCGCCGCTGCTCGAAGAGCTCGGTCAGGCAGAACTGGACGATCGGGAGCGACCCAGGGCGGCCGGTGACCTCGGCGATGATCTGCGCCGCCACTGCTGGGTCGACGGTAACGTCGGCGCGTGCCGCCGGCTCGACGATGGCCGGCTCCAACTCGGGCGGCGACATCCCGATCAGCGGCACCGCGCCGGCGACGACGAGCTGGCCCAGACCGTGGTCGGCGAGCGGTCGGTCGTAGAAGTCGGCTCGCAGCGTGGCCACGACGCGCACACACGACGTCGGGTCCTTGCCGAGCTGCACCAACTGGTCGACGAACGCACGACGCGTCACCTCGTCGGTCGTCAACGTGAACAGCTCCTCGAACTGGTCGACGACGAGCACGACCACGGCCTCCGTCGGAAGGACGCGGCGAACCGTCGCGGCGATGCCGTCGCGACGGACATCCATCGCCGCTGCCGTGGGACCCGACGCCACGGTGGTGAGTGCCTCGGCGCACGCGTCGAACGGTGAGCGGCCCGGAACCATCGCGGCGACGTACCAGTTCTCCGACCCGGGGACCGCGCCGCGCCGCAGGCGCGGCAGGAGTCCGGCCCGCACGACGCTCGACTTGCCGCTGCCGGACGCCCCGATCACCGTGAGGAACCGGCTCCGCCGGTCGCCCGCCGCGAGCAAGGCGAGCAACTGGTCCACGACCCGGCCGCGCCCGAAGAAGTCGTCGGCGTCCGCCTCACCGAACGCACGCAGGCCCTTGTACGGGTTGGTCGTCGGCCGTCGGGTCGCCACCGGCTGCGCGACGGGGTGCCCGACCGCGCCGGCGAAGCTACGGGCGAACGCGGTCAGGTCGGGGTAGCGGTCACCCGGTGCCGCCGCGCCGGCACGGGCCAGCACGCCGTCGAGGGCGAGCAGCTCAGGGCGGTGGGCGGACACGAGCGGGAAGCGATCGACGCGCTGCGTCGCTCCGAACGGATCGAATCCGGTCAGCGTCCGGTACACCAACCCGGCGAGCGCGAACTGGTCGCGAGCGGCAGGGGACTCGGTGGCACCGACCGCACCGGGACCGCTGGGGTCGGGGCCGACGATGTCGTCGAGTGCGGCGCAGATGCCGATGCCGTCGACGTACGCATTGCCGTCGTCGTCGAACAGGATCTCCCGTTCGGTGAGTGCTCCGTGTGCCAGCCCGGCTCGATGGGCGGACGCCAACGCCACCGAGACCTGCTCGACGACGAGGGCCACTCGATCAGCCGGCGCCGGGCCCTTCGCGAACAGGTCGGTGAGCGTTCCTCCGGTGAGCAGACGTGTCACCAGGTAGGCAGCGCCCGGCTCTCTCCAGAAGTCCTGCACCTGCACGACGTGGAGGTGCTCGAGCTTCGCCACACGCTGGACCAGCGCGTCGAACCCGCGGATGAACTCGGGTGCATCCGCGATGTCGTCGCCGAAGCATCGCAGCACGACCTCGCGCTCGACGCCCGGTTGCACGGCGAGCAGCGCCGCGCCGTGGCGCCCGTGCCCGACCTCGCCCACGATCTGATAGCCGCGCAACCGGCGTGCGGCCGGCGGTGGCCGGCGCATCGACGGGTCGTGCATCGCGACGCGTCGAGCGAGAGCGGCGAACTCGGGTGACGGATCGAGACCGACCTCGCCGGTCTGGCTACGGAACCCCTCGGCCACACGGAGCGCTTCCGCTTGCCGCCCCGCCCGGTACAGCGCCAGCACCCACAACGCCCACGTCGGCTCCCTGAGCGGATGTGCTTCGGCGAGCGACCGCAGATCGGGGAGCGCTCGGTCGTGCTCGCCCGCCTCGACCAGCACCTGCAGGCGGAGCTCGCTCGCGCTCACCCGCATCTCGTCGAGTCGCACCGCCTCGAACTGCGCCCACTCCTCGTCGGCGAACTCGGCGTACGCGGATCCTCGCCACAACCCCAGCGCCTGCTGCAGACGATCGGCCGCGGCGGCCGGCGCACCGTCGGCGAGGTCGCGCCGAGCGTGCGCCACCGCGGCCTCGAACACGTGGGCGTCGAGCGTCGACGAGCCCAGCGTGAGACGGTACCCCGGCGGGACGGTCTCGATGGCGAAGCCCGACCCGTCGTCGCCGAGCAGGCGCCGGAGTCGCGCGACGTAGCTCCGCAACGTCGTCCCGGCGGCGTCCGTCGGGTGCCCCGTGAACACGATGTCGGCGAGACGGTCGGTCGGCACCGTCCGGTCCGACTCGAGCAGGAGGGCGGCCAGCATGCGGCGCAGCTGCCGGCCACCGAGAGCGACCGGCTGGTCGGCCTCGATCACGAGCGGCCCCAACACCCCGAACCTCACCGGCGGCCTCGCACATCAATCCTCCGGCCTCTCAGTGTCCACCACTGGCGTGGCAAACCCGTGGCAACGAGAACGTGACCGTGACCAGGACAAACGTAGCCGATCAACCCGAGGACGCCGGCGGGGCGACGCTCGGCGCGGTGGATGCCACGACCGCGCCACCGGCTTCACGCACGCTGACGGTTCAGGGAGTGGCACGACACGAGGAGGTTGCCATGATCGGACGACATCGACGGAACGTGATCGGCGTGGTCGTCGCACTGATCGCGGCGTCCGCGTCAGTGTGGGCGGTCGGGGCCGCCGAGGCGCGGCGCGTCGGAGACGGCGGCGTGAAGCCGATTCGCTGGAGTCCGTGCCATCGAGACCTCGGGCCGTTCGAGTGTGGGCTCGTCAACGTGCCGCTCGACCACGACGAGCCGGCGGGAGCGAGGACCCAGATCGCCGTGGTACGTCTGCCGGCGTCCAACCCGTCCGAACGTATCGGGTCGCTGTTCATCAACCCCGGCGGGCCCGGCGGGTCGGGCGTCGACGTCGTGCTCTTCGCAGGCCAGTTCCTGTTTCCCGCACCGGTGAACGAGCACTTCGATCTCGTCGGCTTCGACCCGCGCGGCGTCGCCCGCTCGGCCGGCGTCCGTTGCCTGCCGAACGAGCGGCGTTGGTGGGACCTCTTCGACCTGCCCTTCGCGTTCCCGGTCTCCGACGCCGAGGAGGGCCACCTCTGGCAGGTGCTCGACGAGGTGACGGCCGAGTGCGCGCGGGGTGACACCCGTCTGTTCGAGCACATGTCGACCGCCGATGTCGCTCGCGACCTCGATCTGATGCGAGCCGCGGTCGGCGACGCGCAGCTCACCTACTTCGGCGTGTCGTACGGCTCGTACCTCGGCAACACCTATGCACAGCTCTTCCCCCATCGGGTGCGGGCGATGGCGATCGACGCCATCCTCGATCCGATCGGCTATGCGACCGGCCGGCCGGGCACGGAGGACCAGCCGGTGACGACGCGGCTGGCCAGCGGAGCCAGCGCTGACATCACCCTGGCGGAACTGTTCCGACTCTGCGATCTCGCGGGGCCGACTGCCGACCCGACGGGGCCGGGGTGCGTGCTCGCCGGTCAGGGTCCGTCGGCGGACCGGTTCGCGGCGCTGGCCGCCCGTCTGCGTGAGGAACCTGTCGTCATCGCGCACCCGTTCTCCGGGGAGGTCGGCCCGTTCGGGTACAGCGAACTGGTCCGCGTCGCACTCGGCACGCTGTACGAGGCGGCGGTCTGGCCGCTGCTGACCCTGTTCATCGCCGGGCTCGAGCAGTCGCTGCCGCCGTCCGAGCTGGGTGCGCGCTTCGCAGCCGTGCAGGAGGCG
>DATHUU010000048.1:0-5708 GCA_035461925.1 Ilumatobacter sp. | reverse complement strand
TCCACGCGGCCAGCGAGGTCGAGGTGCTCAGTCGGTTCGTGACTTCGCTCGGCATCGCGTGCAAGTGATAGCTGAACAGTGCGTTCGCGTCGTCGTGGTTCTCGAAGTGGTATTCGTCGCCGTCCGCGTTGAGCTGCCGATCGATCTCCTTCATCAGCGTCGCGCGAGGTGTCGCGAACGGCTCGTCACCGGGCCAGATCCGACGAACGATCTCCATCCCCGGGTCGTGGCCGGTCGACTGCACGACCACGAGCCGACCCTTCGGGTTGAGCGCTCGCGCCAGCGGCCCGAGGACGGTGCGAACCTTCACCTCGGCCGGGGTGCGCGACCGGTACGGCTGGGCTGCGAGGACGAGGTCGTACCCGAACGGTTGCGGGGCGCCGGTTTTCCGCGGGATCAGATCGTGCATCGCGAACGCCCGGTCCTTGCGGTACAGCACGATGACCGACGGCTTGCTGTAGACCAGGTTGCCCGAGGACTCGCTGACCCGGGTCTGCCACCCGGTCTCGAGGACGTGCTCGAGATCGGTGATCTGGGTGTGGAACTCGTGTCCGGTGGTGCCGTCGAGCGGGACGTCCCACCACTGCACGCTCGCCTGGTTGGCGGGAGCGCGCGGGAAGAGGCCGGGAGCCTCGGCGTAGAACATGTTGGTGAGGACGAACACCGTCTCCGGATGCTCGGCGAGGCGGCCGGGGAGCGTCGCCAGCGTGAGTCGGGCATCCTCCATGCTGAACTCCTTGCCGACGACGACCATCGGGACGGTCGGCATGCGACGGTGCAGGTCGCGCAGCACGTTGGCGATCACGATGCCGTTGCCCGTCCCGGCGTCGAAGACGCGCAGCGCAGGTGGGGTCGGCTGCAACAGGTCGAGCTCGCGACCGATCCGTTCGGCGACCACCGCCTTCTCGCTCGTCGTCGTGACGAACAGCAGGTACTTCTCGCGGTTGTCGTAGAACCGGAACGGCTCACCTCCCGGCGGTGGGCCCGCTGACTCGGTCGCCATCTGCGCTCCCTCCCCTGCCCCCACTGGCCGTCGGACGAACGTGCGCGAACCTACGCGTCGGCGTCGGTGGAGGCATCGCCGGCGTTCGTGCTCGGCGAACGGTGGTCAGACCGCGGCGCGCCGAGAGGCACGATCGTCGAACGATCGATCGTGCACCGCTTCGTGTCTCAGGCGCTGAGGTGCGGCGGGCGATAGAGCACCACCGGGCACGGTGCGTGACGGACGACCTCGGCGGCGACGCTCCCGAGTCGGAGCCGGTCGAGCCCGGTCCGACCGTGCGTCGTCGCGAAGATCAGGGACGAGTGGTTGCCCGACGCGAACTCGACGATCGCTCGCGACGGCTTGTCGCCGTGGAGCACCTCGTACTCGACCTCGTGGCCGGTCTGCTGGTGGAGCCGGGTGGCGAGCCGGGCCGGATACGCGCTCTCGAACACGTCGGCGGTGACGTGGACGCTCGGTGCGATGACTTCGACCAGCCACGGCACGGCACCGAATTCGATGGCCCAGGCCTCGGCGATCGGGAGGATCTGCTCGCTGGCCGGCGAGCCGTCGAGCGGAACCAGGTATGCGCCGTCGAGCGCCCCGGCGCGCGCGACATCGACGTGGGGTCCGATCACCACGATCGGTCCGAAGAGCCTGCGCAGCAGCTCGTCGGTGGTGCTCCCGAGCACCGCAGCGGACCGCCCGTGACCGTGCGAGCTGAGCACGACGGTCGCACCGTTGAGACCCTCGACGTGGTCGGCGACCGCCTTGGCGACCACGTCGTTCGCGAGGACGTGGACGACGGGATCGACCGGGAGGTCACCCAGCGCCCCGACACCGTCGTTCAGCTCGTCGCGTGCCGGCACGATGTCCGCGAGACGATCGACGACCGTGACGACGTCGAGCTTGCCGTCGACGGCGGCTGCCATCCGGGCTGCGATCGGCACTGCGGACCAGGAGGCGGCAGAGCCATCGACCGGGACCACGAGATGCTGGAACATGGCGACCTCCTCGACGTCGTCTCTTCCATTCGATCGTCGCGTCGACGCCGGGCCGGTCACAGGGTCTTCGGTCCCCGGTGTCGGGGACGCGCGGCTCAGCCGGCCCGTCGGGCGGCGATCCGTCGCAGCGGCGGCTCCGACTTGGGCGGCACCTTGCGCGGCGGGAGCGCGGCGAGCAGATCGGTCGTCGCGGCGGTGACGCGCTGCACCGCGAGCTCGAACGGCTCGACGGTGGCGTCCGACGTCTTCTGGACCCCGCTCACCTTGCGGACGTACTGGCGTGCGGCCGCCTCGATCTCCTCGGGCGTCGCGCCGGGCTCGAGCCCGCGGAGGGTGGTGATGTTCCGACACATGGCCAAGACGCTACTTCGGGCGGTGACGCCGTGCGGCCGAACGCTCAGCCGGCGGCGGGGATGACCGCGAACACGCCGGAGGCGGCCACGTACTCGCGCCCGTCGTCGCCGGCGACGACGGCATCCAGGTGCACGACCCTTCGGCCGGCCTTGCGCACCGTCGCCGTCGCGACCAACCGGCCCCCGAAGCACGGGCTGAGGTAGCGGGTGTGGATGTCGAGGGTCGCGCACCAGTTCCCCTCACCGACGACGCTCATCGTCGCGGCGCCCATCGCCGTGTCGAGCATCACGAACATCACGCCGCCGTGCACCGTGCCGTGCGGGTTGATGTGACGCTCGTCGACATCGAGGGTGGCCACCCCCGCCCCCTGGCCCTGCGTGATGACGAAGCCCAACATCTCGCGCAGCGGGAACACCGGACCGTCGTCGGTCGGCTGGACGTCGAGGTGCTCCGTGGTGCGCTCGTGATCCTCGGCCATTGTCCGAACGTACCGGCCGGACCCGATCGGGAGCTTGCTGGACGGCTCAGCGGGGTGCGACAGTGACGCCGTGTTGACGGTGATCGGCGATCTGGTCGAGGACATCGTGGTCTGGACCGAGGCCCCGACGCGCCCCGGGACCGACAACCCGGCGGTCGTGTCCCGATCGCGGGGTGGCAGCGCCGCCAACGTCGCTGCCCGGGCCGCGGGACTGGCGCCGTCCCGCTTCGTCGGCCGGGTCGGTGACGACCCGACCGGATCCTGGCTCACTGAGGCACTCGCCGCCGCCGGCGTCGACGTACGCGTCCAACGTGCCGGACGTACCGGCGCCGTGGTGATCGTCGTCGACCCGATCGACGGCGAACGGACGATGTACCCCGACCGCGGCGCCGCGGCGACGCTCGAGCCGATCGACCACGATTGGCTGACCGGCACGTCGTTGCTGCACGTGCCCGCCTACGGGTTCACCACGGAGCCGGCGGCCGGGTCGATCCTCGACGCGATCGCTCACGTCCGCCGACGTGGGTCGCAGCTCTCCATCGACGTGTCGGCCGCGACCGTCGTGGAGGAGATCGGACGCGAACGATTCGTGGACCTGCTCGATCGGCTCGAGCCCGAGCTCGTGCTCGCGAACGCGGAGGAGGCGGATGCGCTCGGCTTGCACGGTCGATGCCCGCCGCCGGGAGGTGTGATCGTCATCAAGGACGGTCCACGTCCCGCGATCGTCACCTTCGACGACGGAACCCGTCGTCAGGTCGACGCCATCCCCGTGGTCGATGTCCGCGACACGACCGGGGCCGGCGACGCGTTCGCGGCCGGACTGCTCACCTCGTGGATGGCGGGTGCCGAGCCGGCCTCGGCGTGCGCCGATGGTCACCGCTCGGCCGCCACGGTCCTGACCTCGGCCGGCGCCGGCTGACCGACAGCACGCGGGATCAGCTGCTCGGGCTCGCGACGAGCCCCAGCGCGGCGAGTCGTGCGACCACGACCTCGGGCAACCCGATCGTCTCGATGCCATCGGCACCGGTCCGTCCCATGACGATCGTCGGCACACGGTCCGAGCCGGCACCGGCGTCGGCCGGGCTCACGAGCAAGGTCGCGTGCTCCGATTCGGCCGTGTGCGCGACACCTTCGGCGATCGAGTCGTCGACCCGAACGTGGAGGTCGACATCGAGCCCCGCCGTGGCGAGTTGCTGGTGGAGCTGAGCGATCTCCTCGTGGGGAGGGCGCTCGGTACCGGCCGGGACGATGAGTGCACACGACACGCGACCGCCGTCGGGCTCCGCGAGGCGCCCGGCGAGGCGGACGAGTGGGATCGGCGGCGTGTCACCGTTCACCACGACCAGCACGTGGCTCCCCGGCGGGCGGACCTCGTCGACCGGTTCGACGCGTGCCGCCATCTTCGGCGCCAGCGCTGACGCGATCACCACACTGAGCAGGATGACGACCAGGACCGCGTTGACGACCCGGGTGCCGAACAGGCCGAGCTCGAAGCCGACCATCGTCGCGGCGAGCGTCGCAGCAGCCTGGGGCGACGTCAGCGAGTACATGACGCCGGCCTGCGGCCAGGTGAAGCCGAGCACCGGCTTGGCGACCGCGACCGCGACCGCCTTGCCCCCGAGACACACGACGCAGAACAGACCCGCCAGCGCCAAGGTCTCGGGCTCGATCATCACACCGGGGTTCATGATCAGACCGACGGACACCAGGAAGACCGGGATGAACACGGTCGAGCCGAAGAACTCGACGCGGTGCATCAACGGACCCTCGTTCGGCACCAGCCGGTTGAGGGCGAGACCGGCGAAGAAGGCACCGACGATGTGCTCGATGCCCATCATCTCGGCGAGCACACCGGCCGCCAGGAACGCGGCGACCGCGAACGTGTAGCGGACCGCAGGCTCCGTCCCGAACGTCGAGAACACGAATCGCCCAGCCCACGGGAGGACCAGCATGCACGCCGCGACGAGGATCGCCAGACCGAGCGTGATCTGGACCGCGAGCTCGGCGCCGCTCGCGTCGCCCGACACGGAGCCCGCCACGGCGGCCAGGACCACGAGCGACATCGTGTCGCAGCCCACGGTCGCACCGACGGCCGTGATCGATGCACGGTCGCCGGCGAGACCCTTGCGCCGGATGATCGGGTACGTGATGAGGGTGTGACTCGCGAACAGCGAACCGAGCAGCAAGGCAGCCGACGTGCTGTAGTCGAGCGCTCGGCCGACGAGGAAGCCCAAAGCCATCGGGAACCCGAACGTGAGCACGGTGAACACCGCGGTCGGCGTTCGCGACCGCTTGAGCGTCGACAGGTCGAGCTCGACGCCGGCCATGAACATCAGGTAGAGCAGCCCGAGCGTGCCGAGGTCGGGCACCGTGGAGTTCGACGAGGACACGAACGCGAAGCCGTTCGGGCCGATCGCATAGCCGCCCACCAGGAGGCCGATGAGGCCCGGAAGCCTGGCGCGCTCCATGATCGCGGGCCCGGTCACCAGCACGAGGAACACGGCGAGGAACACCCAGACCGGTCCGTGCGGTGCCTCGATGTCGAGCAGGTTCATCGGCCCTCCTGGCGATGATCGAATGTCGGGAGGTGCCCCGACGGGTGGGATCGCGTGCTGATCTTGCTCACGCGATCAGGGATCGACGGGTTGCGTCCGGATGAGCGGGATGTCGACCGAGCCGCCCGCGATGCCGAGGCCGAGCCACTGGTCGGCGAGACGTTCGATCGTGCCGTCGCGCAGCATGGCCCGGATCGCCGAGTCGATCGCGTCGAGGTTGGGACTGCCCTCGGCGACCGCCGCCGCGATCGCGTCGTCGGTGGCGAACTGCGCGGCGACCTCCAACGTCCCGTCGGTGAGACGGGCCTCGACGACGGCGGTGGGGAGATCCAGCA
>DATHUU010000047.1:0-5696 GCA_035461925.1 Ilumatobacter sp. | reverse complement strand
GATCGGGCGATGATGGCGGCCAAGCGCCGGGGACGCGACCGCATCGTGACCCTGTGAGGCCCGGACGATCCCGGTATGGTCGGCGCCATGGCGATTCCCGAGGAGAAGATGGAGTACCGGCGGCTGGGCAACACCGGGGTGAAGGTGAGCGTGCTGAGCTTCGGGAGCTGGGTCACGTTCGACAACCAGCTCGACGAAGATCTGGCACTCGAGTGCATGCAGGCCGCCCACGACGCCGGCTGCAACTTCTTCGACAACGCCGAGGCGTATGCGGGAGGCAAGAGCGAGTCGATCATGGGGCGCGTCTTGCGCGATCTCGACTGGCCGCGCTGGTCGTACCTGGTGACGACGAAGCTGTACTGGGGCCTCCATGGCGACGACCCGAACATGCGCAACACCCTCAACCGCAAGTACCTGACGCAGGCGATCGACGCGTCCCTCGAGCGGTTCGGGCTTGACTTCGTGGACGTCGTCTACTGCCACCGCGCCGATCCGGACACGCCGATGGAGGAGACGGTGTGGACGATGAGCGAGATGGTGTCGCAGGGCAAGGCGCTGTACTGGGGCACGAGCGAGTGGTCCGCCGATGAGATCCGTCACGCGATCGAGATCGCCGAGCGGCACCACCTCCACAAGCCGGTCACCGAGCAGTCGCAGTACAACCTGCTCGAGCGCGACAAGGTCGAGCGCGAGTACGCCCGCCTGTACGCCGACACCGGCTACGGCAACACGACCTGGAGCCCGCTCGCCTCAGGGCTGCTCACCGGCAAGTACAGGGACGGCATCCCGGAGGACTCGCGTGCTTCGCTGCAGGGCTACGACTGGCTCGCCGAGAGCATGAGCGACCAGGACGCGATCGCCCGGATCGAGCGGCTGCGTCCGATCGCCGACCGGCTGGACTGCTCGATGGCGCAGCTCGCGCTGGCGTGGTGCACGAAGCATCCGATGGTTGCGACGGTGATCACCGGTGCGAGCCGGGCTTCGCAGGTCGTCGAGAACTTCGGAGCGCTCGACGTGATCCCGCTCCTGACCGACGAGGTCAAGGCCGAGATGGAGCAAGCGCTCGGCTGACGCCAGCTCGGTTCGCCCTCACTCCTGTGTGAGCCGGCGGCGGAGGAGCTTGCCGGTGGTGTTGCGGGGGAGCTCGTCGACGAACTGCACGTCGCGTGGCACCTTGTGGCGTGCGAGGTGCCCGCTGACGTGCGAGCGGACCGTGTCGGCATCGAGGTCGGCGCCGGGCCGTCGCACCACGAACGCCGCCAGCCGTTGACCGAACTCGTCGTCGGGGACCGCGACGACAGCCGCCTCCGTCACAGCCGGGTGCGCAGCGAGGAGCTCCTCGACCTCCTGCGGGAACACGTTCTCGCCACCGGAGACGATCATGTCGTCGTCGCGGCCCTCGACGAACAACAAGCCGTTCTCGAAGCGGCCCATGTCGCCCGACGACAGCAGACCGCGGATCCGCTCCTTGTCGCCGCCGTTCGTGTAACCGTCGAACTTGAGCGCGCCGCCGACGAAGATCCGCCCGACTCGGCCGTCGGGGACCGAGTCGCCGCGTTCGTCGAGGATCTCGACGCGAACGCCGAACACCACGCGCCCTGCAGTGGTGGGATCCGAGCGGAGGTCGTCGGGATCGGCCACGGTCGCCACCGCGACCTCCGTCGAGCCGTACAGGTTGTAGAGGACCGGTCCGAAGTGGTCGAGGACCTCGGTGACCAGGCTCCCGGCGATCGCCGACCCACTTGCCGCGATGACCCGCAGGTCCGGTGTCGCCGGCAGCGGTGGCTCGACCGACATCATGCGCCGCAGCATCACCGGGACGACGACGAGCACCCTCGCCCGGTGATCGGCGAGCAGCTCGAAGGTTTGCTCGGGTTCGAACCGCCGGCGGACCACGGTCGTCGAGCACCGCGAGAGACCGAGGAGGAGATGGCTGAAGCCCCAGGCGTGGAAGAGGGGGGCGGCGATCACCTGCACGTCGCCGGCGCGCAACGGGATGCGATCGAGCACCGCCGCGACGCCGTCGATCGCGGAGTTGTCGCTCGTCCGCGCCGCACCCTTCGGGCGGCCGGTCGTCCCGGAGGTGAGGATGATGACACGGCCTGCCGGGGCGCCGGGTTCGATCTCACCGGAGCGAGCCCAACCGTCGACGCGCTGCTCGTCGATCAGCAGCTCTGCACCACAACCGGCGACCACGTCGGCGAAGTCGTCGTCGTGGATGACCGCGCTGATCGACTCGTGTTCGACGACGTCGGCCAGCTGGGGCGCCGCGAACCCGGTGTTCAGAAGGACGAGGTCGGCCCCGACCGCGGCGACCGCGGCCGACGCGGTGACGAAGTCGCGGTGGTTCCGCATGAGCACACCGACGGAGGCCCCGGGACCGAGGCCCTCGTCGCGCAGGCTCGATGCGACGGCGCGAGCTCGCTGCCAGAGCTGCTCGTAGGTGATCGCTCCGGCGTCGTCGTGGATCCCGACGCGGTCGGGGTAGCGGGCGGCAGCACCGGCGAGCAGCCCGGCGACCGTCTGGCCCCACGGCGCCATCGCCTTGACCGAGCGCGGGAGTCGATCGGGACGTTCGATCGTGAGGATGCTCCGGGCGACGATGCGCCCGGCGCGGAGCTGGTGCAGGACCGACATGCGGGCATGGTACGTGACCGTCCTGCTCAGCGGAACCGTCGGTCGATCCAGGCGGTGACCTGGTTCGCCACCATCGTCGTGTACCCGGCGAGGAAGTGGTCGGCCGACTCGACGACGTCGAACTCGACGTCGGACCATTCGGTCACGATGGGTTCGGTCGCCTCGGGCGGGGAGAACTGGTCGTGGCGCGGGGTCAGGACGAGCGTCGGCAGACCGGGATCGGTCGCCGGCATCATCGCGAGCGGGGGAGCGATGGCGGCGAGGCCCGCGATCCGTGCGTCGGACGTGGTGAGAGCCACCGCCGCGCCGAACGAGTAGCCGACGACGATTCGGGGGACGATCGCGAGCGTTTCGATCGAGTCGAGGTGATCGAGTGCGGCGACGACGTCGAGTCGTTCGTCGACCCCACCGCCGAACTCGCCACGGAAGTCGAATCGCAGCGCCGCATACCCGGCTCCGGGGAGCGCTTCGAACAAGGCGGCGACGACGGCGTTGAATCGGTCGCCGCCGTACTGCGGGTGGGGGTGACACAGCACCACGGCGGCCGTCGACGCGACACCTGGGGAAGGCCGCGCGACGTCAGCGGCGAGGGCATGGCCGTCACTCGTCGACAACGTCGCCGGGGTCGGCTGCGGAGAGGTCACGGGCCGAAGGTACCCTCGGGTGCGTGGCCGGCCCGGACCAGAAGCTCCCCATCCAGATGCTCAACGACCGTCTGCTCGTGAAGCTGGGCAAGGAGGACGGCGAGCGGACGTCCTCGGGCGGCATCCTCATCCCGGCAACGGCGCAGATGGCGAAGCGTCTCGTGTGGGCCGAGGTCGTCGCGCTCGGTCAGAACGTCCGGGCCGCCGAGGTCGGCGACCGGGTGCTCTTCAGCCCCGACGACCGCTACGAGGTGGAGGTCCAGGGCGAGGACTACATCATGCTCCGTGAGCGCGACCTCCACGCCGTCGCCGCGAAGCGCATCGAAGCGAGCACCGGCCTGTACCTCTGACCCCATAGGCTGGCTCTCCATGCCGACCGGAGTTCGCATCGACGCAACGCCCGAGCAGCTTGACGCCGTCACGTACAACGCCGACGGGCTGGTGACGGCGATCGCGCAGGACGTCGCGACGAAGGATGTCCTGATGCTCGCTTGGATGAACGCCGAGTCGCTGCGGATGACGCTCGAAGAAGGACGCATGGTGTACTGGTCGCGCAGCCGCCAAGAGCTGTGGCGCAAGGGCGATACGAGCGGCGACCGGCAGTTCGTGCGCGAGGCGTACTACGACTGCGACGGCGATGCACTGCTCTTCCTGGTCGAGCAAGAGGGCAAGGGTGCGTGCCACACCGGCGAGCGGTCGTGCTTCTACCGCGCGTTCGGCTCGTGAAGGTCCAGCCGTCGCGCGACGAGTTCAAGGCGTTCGCCGTCGAGCACAGCATCGTCCCGGTCTGGACCGAGGTGCTCGGCGATCTCGAGACGCCGGTCGCGGCGTTCGCGAAGCTGGTCGGTGGCGAGCCGGGCTTCCTGCTCGAGTCGGTCGAGCACGGCGAGCGATGGAGCCGGTTCTCGTTCGTCGGGCGCGACCCGTCCGCGACGCTCGTCCTTCGTGACGGTCGACTGGTGGTGACGGGCGATCTCCCGCCGGGCATCCCGACCGACCAGGGGATGCTCGCAGCGATCGAGGCCCTGTTGGCGACGTACACGAGCCCGGCGTTCGCCGATCTCCCACCGCTCCATGGCGGCATCATGGGGTACCTCGGCTACGACGTGATCCGCGAGATCGAGCATCTCCCGAACGCTCCGGTCGACGACCACGGCCTTCCCGACGCGGGGATGAGCGTGATCGGGTCGCTGGCGGCGTTCGACCACTGGCGCCAGCGGGTGTACCTGATCGAGAGCGTGCCGACCCACGGCCTGTCCGAGACCGAGCTCGACGATGCGTACGACCAGGCGTCGATGCGGGTGCACGTCAGCGTCGACCGCCTCGCGCAGCCGTTGGCGTACGTGCCGGTGGAGCCGCCGACCAAGGACGACGTGCTCCCGGCGCTGCGCTCGTCGATGCCGGACGGCATGTACCAGCGGGCGGTCTAGGTCGCGAAGGAGTACATCCTCGACGGCGACATCTTCCAGGTCGTGCTCGCGCAGCGGTACGACATCGAACTCGATGCCGACCCCTTCGACGTGTACCGGGTGCTCCGGCAGGTGAACCCGAGCCCGTACATGTACTTCCTCCGACACCCGGAGATCACGATCGTCGGTTCGTCGCCCGAGCCGATGGTGCAGCTGCTCGGCCGCAAGATCATCAGCCGGCCGATCGCCGGCACGCGCAAGCGCGGCATCAACGACGAGCACGATCGCCGGCTGGCGGCCGAGCTCATCGAGCACCCGAAAGAGCGCGCCGAGCACGTGATGCTCGTGGACCTCGCCCGCAACGACGTCGGCCGGGTGGCCAAGTTCGGCTCGGTGCACCCGGACGAGCTGATGACGCTCGAGCGGTACAGCCACGTGATGCACCTCACGTCGCAGGTCTCGGGTGATCTGCGCGACGAGCTCGGGCCGATCGACGTGCTCCGGGCCACCTTGCCCGCCGGCACGGTCAGCGGCGCACCGAAGGTGCGGGCGATGCAGATCATCGACGAGCTCGAACCGGTCAAGCGCGGCCCGTACGCCGGTGTCGTCGGCTACGTCGACTGGTCCGGCAACCTCGACACGGCGATCGCGATCCGCACGATGTTCTGCCGTCCCGACGGCACGACCGCGAGCTTGCAGGCAGGTGCGGGCATCGTCGCCGACTCGGTGCCGGACGACGAGGACCTCGAGTGTCGCAACAAGGCGGCTGCTCTCCTCGCCGCGATCCCGGCCGCGCGCCGGATGACGGCCGCCCGCCGTGCCGCCGGCACCACCGCCTGACGCGCAGGGGCGACGATTACGACGAGCGACGACGTGGTAGTCAAGAGGGCGCGGGCGGTATCCGAATGGAGGAATCGATGCAAGACACCAGTGACACGACCACTCTCGACGTTCCTGAGGAGTCCCAGGTGCCCACGACCGGGCGGCGGCGACTGCTCGTCGGGCT
>DATHUU010000046.1:0-9315 GCA_035461925.1 Ilumatobacter sp. | reverse complement strand
CGTCCGCCCGGGTGACACCGTCGTCGTGGTCGGGATCGGCGGCATCGGCATCAACGCCGTGCAGGGTGCAGCGATGGCCGGTGCCAAGCGGGTGATCGCCGTCGACCCCGTCGAGTTCAAGCGCGAGCAGGCGATGGAGTTCGGCGCCACCCACACGTTCGCCTCGATGGAGGAGGCGTTCCCCTCGGTCATGGAGATGACGATGGGGCAGATGGCCGAGGTCGTGATCATGACCCCGGGTGTGCTGTACGGCGATCTCATGAACCTCGGCACCAAGCTGGCGGGCAAGGGCGGAACCATCGTCGCCACGGCGGTGGCGCCGCTCTCACAGACATCGGCCGACATCAACCTGTCGGAGATCACCCTGTGGAACAAGGAGATCAAGGGCACGATCTTCGGATCGCTCAACCCGCGGCACGACATCCCGAACCTGCTGTCGATGTACCAGGCCGGCACCCTGAAGCTCGACGAGCTGATCACCAGGACGTACCCGCTCGCCGACATCAACGTCGGCTACCAGGACATGCGCGACGGCAAGAACCTGCGCGGCGTCGTCGTCCACGACTGATCGGACATCGGGTCGCCATGACGAACGAGATCACGAACCTGGCGGGGATCAGCCGCTCGTGGGCGAAGCGGGCGCCCGACAAGACGGCGATCACCGCCGGCGCGCGCACCTGGACGTTCGCCGAGCTCGACGCCGAGTCGTGCCGGGTCGCGCAGGGCCTCCAGACGCTCGGCGTCGGTGCCGGCAGCCGGGTCGCCTACCTCGACAAGAACACGCCCGAGTACTTCACCCACCTGTTCGGCGGGGCGAAGCTGAACGCCGTCTCGGTGGCGGTGAACTGGCGGCTCGCGCCGCCCGAGATGGAGTTCATCATCGACGACGCCGACGCCGAGGTGCTGTTCGTGGGTGAGGACTTCCTCGGTCATCTCGCACAGATGACGTTGCCGCAGGTGAAGCAGGTCGTCGTCATCGGAGATCCCGCCGGCTCGGGACACCCCTCCTACGACGACTGGATCGCGCCGTTCGACCCGATCGACCCGAACCGGCCGATCGCCGGCTCCGACACGTGCTACCAGCTCTACACGTCGGGCACGACCGGACTGCCGAAGGGTGTCGAGCTCACGAACGACAACCTGCTCGCCACGATGGCGATCGGTCGCGACGGGTGGCGGTTCCACGGCGACGACCTCGTCAACCTGGTCGCGATGCCGCTGTTCCACATCGCGGGCAGCGGGTGGGCGCTCGCGGGCATGGTCAACGGTGCCCACACGGTGATGACGAAGGAGGTGAACCCGGTCGAGATCATCGAGCTGATCCCGAAGCACCGGATCACCCATGCGCTCCTCGTCCCCGCCGTGCTCCAGTTCGTGCTCGCCGTGCCGGGTGCGAGCGATGGCGACTTCTCGTCGATGCGGTCGCTCGTCTACGGCGCCTCGCCGATCAGCGAGGCCGTGCTCACCGGCTCGCTCGCACTGTTCGGCTGCGACTTCATGCAGGCGTACGGACTGACCGAGACGACCGGTGGAGTCGTGCAGCTCGACCCGGAGGACCACGATCCGGGGGGCGAACGAGCGCACCTGTTGCGGGCGGCGGGCAAGCCGTGGGGCGACGTCGAGCTCCGCATCGTCGACCCGGAGTCACTCACCGATCTGCCCGACGGCGAGGTGGGCGAGGTCTGGGTGCGCTCGAAGCAGGTCATGAAGGGCTACTGGAAGAACCCGGACGCGACGGCGCGGTCGATCGTCGACGGGTGGTTCCGAACCGGTGACGCCGGGTATCTGGTCGACGGCTACCTGTACATCCACGACCGCGTGAAGGACATGG
This sequence comes from Ilumatobacter sp., assembly GCA_035461925.1. GTDB lineage: Bacteria > Actinomycetota > Acidimicrobiia > Acidimicrobiales > Ilumatobacteraceae > Ilumatobacter. The sequence continues at coordinate 7,484 of DATHUU010000046.1, read as the reverse complement.
TCGTGTCGGGTGGCGAGAACATCTACCCGGCCGAGGTCGAGAACGCCCTGATGAAGCACGACCGGGTGGTCGACGTGGCGGTCATCGGCGTGCCGGACGAGAAGTGGGGTGAGACCGTGAAGGCCGTGGTCGTGCGCTCCGACCCCGGCCTCACCGAAGCCGACCTGATCTCGTTCGCACGGCAGCACCTCGCGTCGTACAAGTGCCCCACCTCCGTCGACTGGGTCGAGGCCCTGCCGCGCAACCCGTCGGGCAAGGTCCTGAAGACCGAGCTCCGGGCTCCCTACTGGGAAGGCAAGTCCCGCCGCGTCAACTGACGGGCTTCGATCTCGGTCTTGCGGAGCTCGCTGGCCTGGACACCGCCGATCGCCCAGCCCTCGGGGAAGACTTCGTTGATCCGCAGGCGCGTCCGTTCGACCGGGCATCCGACGATCTCCGCGACGAGTGGTGGGATCCGCTCGCACAAGGCGCGGTGTTGCGAGTCCGGGCGGCCGCGGAAGAGGTCGAGGGTGATGAAGGGCGCCTGCACGCCCGACTCGGAGATCGGCACGCCGCCGACCGCGAAGTCATCGCCGGGGAGCTCGTGCACCTGGGTGCGCACCCTCGCGACGTCGGACTCGATGATCTCGGCGAAGAGGACAGCGGTCTCGGCGAGGAGGCGGCGCTTGACCTCCGGGTCGACCGGCCCGGCGAGGTCGATGCGGAGGAACGGCATGGACCCGACCGTACCGCTCAGCCGATGCCTCGACGGCGGCCGACGTCGAGCGACAACGTGCTGCCGTGGAGGCCAGCAGCTTCGGGGTCGAGCAGGATCCCGACGGCCCAGGCGACCTCCTCGATCCTCGTCAATCGACCGAGGGGTGACGCGGTGCGGTACTCGTCGAGCACCTGCTCGGCCGTCGACCCGTCGGCGCGCCGGGCGGCCGTCCGCTCCGCGATGCCGGTCATGCGCGGTGAATCGACGGGGCCGGGAGCGATGTGGTGCACCGTCACCCCGCGGGGGCCCCAGTGGTCGGCGAGCGAGCGCACGAGGTTGCCGACCGCGGCGTTCGCCATGCCGGCGAGCGGGGCTGCGGACGACGGCTCGTAGCCGTAGTGCCCACCGAGGATCACGATCCGCGATCCTTCGCCGAGGCGGTGCTCGACCCCGCGCAGCAAGCGGACGAACCCGCCGACTTTGGTGTCGATGCCACGGACGATCTCCTCCGCGGTGATCGTCTCCACGTTCCCGCTGACCGGCAGACCGGCGGCCTGCACCACCATCCGGATCGGCCCGTCGGCGATCGTGTCGACCGTCGCCGCGAGGTCGGCGGTGAGGCGGTCGTCGGCGAGGTCGCCCCGCAACGGGATCACCCCGTCGTCGAGCGCGGCCATCGCGTCGAGGTCGTCGGCCGAGCGGGCGATCGCCACGACCCGGAGGTCGGCGTCCCGCAACCGGCCGACGATCGCCGAGCCCAGCGCCCCCGTGGCGCCGGCGACGACGGCGTACTCGCTCACGCCGTCACCGCCCTGCGGTGGCCGCGAGCTCAGCGGCGATCGAGATGATCTGGTCTTCTTGGCCGCCGACGAGCTGCTGCTCGCCGCACTTCATGAGGATGTCGGCGCCGCGGACGCCGTAGTGCTCGGCGGCGCGGTAGGCGTGGCGCAGGAAGCTGGAGTAGACGCCGGCGTAGCCCATCACGAGCGCCAGCCGGTCGATGGTGCACTCGCCGTCCATCACGGGGCGGACCACGTCCTCGGCGGCATCCATGAGGGCGAGCACGTCGATGCCGGTGCGGATGCCGAGCCGGTCGCACACGGCAGCGAACACCTCGTTGCGGGTGTTGCCGGCGCCGGCGCCGAAGCCCCGGGTGGAGCCGTCGATCTGAACGGCTCCGGCGCGGACGGCGAGGACGGAGTTGGCGACCGCGATGCCGAGGTTGTCGTGGCCGTGGAAGCCGACCTGGGCGTCGCCGCCGACCTCGGCGACGACGGCCTGGACGCGATCGGTGACGTCGTCGAGGATCATCGCCCCGGCGGAGTCGACGACGTAGGGGCACTGGCAGCCCGCGTCGACCATGATGCGGGCCTGCTGGGCGAGGATCTCGGGGCTGACCGAGTGGGCCATCATCAGGAAGCCGACGGTCTCGAAGCCGAGCTCGCGGGCGAGGCCGAAGTGTTGGATCGAGATGTCGGCTTCGGTGCAATGGGTGGCGACGCGCACGATCGACACGCCGATGTCGCGACAGGCGCGCATGTCGTCCATCGTGCCGATGCCCGGCACCATCAGGGCGGCGATCTTCGCCCGGTCGGCGGTCTCGACGGCGGCGCGCATGAGGACGCGTTCGTCGGTGAGTGAGCGGCCGTAGTTGAACGACGAGCCACCGAGGCCGTCACCGTGGGTCACCTCGATGACCGGCATGCCGGCGGCGTCGAGCGCACCGACGACGTCGCGCACCTGCTGCTCGGTGAACTGGTGTCCCTTGGCGTGCGACCCGTCCCGCAGTGCCGAGTCGGTCATCCGGATGTCGAGCTCGTTCGAGTACGGCATGTGCGTCTCCTCCCGATTTCAGTTCGTGCCAGGCACGAGTTGAAATGCGCCCAGGTGCTGGGCGATCTGGTTGCCGACCTGGGTCGCGGCCGCGGTCATGATGTCGAGGTTCCCGGCGTACGGCGGGAAGAAGTCACCAGCACCCTCGACCTCGACGAAGGTCGCGACCCGGTGGGTGCCGTCGGGGGTGACGGAGAACTGCGGCTCGACCCGGAGCCGATAGCCGGGCACGTACGTCTGCACGTACACGACGACCTCCTCGATCGATCGCACGATCGCGTCGTGGTCGGCGAATCCCTCGTCGTTCGGGCCGGGGATCTCGCAGAAGATCGTGTCGCGCATGATCAACGGCGGCTCCGCCGGGTTGAGCACGATGATCGCTTTGCCTCGTGGCGTCCCGCCGCACACCTCGATTGCCCGGCTCGTCGTGCGCGTGAACTCGTCGATGTTGGCACGTGTGCCGGGCCCCGCCGACTTCGAGGCGACGGTGGCGACGATCTCGGCGTACGGGACGTCGACGATTCGGCTCACCGCGTGGACCATCGGGATCGTCGCCTGCCCGCCACAGGTGACCATGTTGACGTTCATCTCGTGGAGGTGCTCGGTCAGGTTGACCGGCGGCACGACGTAGGGGCCGATCGCGGCCGGGGTGAGGTCGATCGCCCGGATGCCGGCGTCGCGGTAGCGCGGCGCGTTGCCCTCGTGGATGTAGGCGCTCGTCGCCTCGAACACCAGGTCGGGGAGCTCGGGTCGATCGAGCAGCCAGTCGACGCCCTCGTGGCTCGCCTCCACCCCGAGCTCGCGGGCTCGCGCGAGTCCCTCGGAGGCCGGATCGACGCCGACCATGTAGATGGGCTCGATGTGCTCGGAGCGGAGCAGCTTGTACAGCAGGTCGGTCCCGATGTTCCCCGATCCGACGATCGCAGCGGTGCGCATGCCGTCAGTCTGACCGCTTCCGTCCCACCCGGAGGGACGCCGTCCCGGATGCTGGAACGTCGTCGTGGAGGCGGTGGTGGACGGGAGGGACTCAAACGGGCCAGGGCGGGTCTTCGCCGGTCACACCGTCGACCGCCTCGCGGAGGAGGTCGGCGTGGCCGGTGTGCCGGCCGTACTCCTCGATCAGGTCGCAGACGAGCCGTCGGAGGCTGACCGTGATGCCCGCGTCGCGGCCCCAGGCGACCTGCTGGTCGAGGCCGCCGTCGGCGATCGCCTCGGCCAACCGCTGCCGAGATCTTGCGATGGTCGAGTCCCACAGCGCGTACAGATCCTCGGGCGAATCGGTGGCCGCCGACACGAACTCCCAGTCGGGGCTCGCCTCGAAGTCGATCGACGCCCACGGCTCACTCATCGCTGCACCGGAGAGCTTGCGGGTGAACATCAGGTCCTCGGCCCACGCCAGGTGCTTGAGCAGCCCGCCGAGCGACAACGCCGAGGACGGGAGCCGGAACCCCAACCCGTCGGCGTCGAGCCCGCCGGCCTTCCAGCGAAACGTGGAGCGAAGCCGCTCCAGCGATCCGACCAGGTGCTCGACCTCCGACCCGGCGAACGGAGGCTCCCACGGCGGCGTGTCATCGGACATCGTCGGGACGCTAGCGCTGGCTCCGCCCCACACTCGACGTCACTCGTCGAGCAACTCCATCGCCTGCATGCGGTGGGCGCGCGCCTCGCCTCGGAGCCGGGCGGCTCCGTCGGGATCGCCCATCAACTCGGCGGTGTCGGCGAGGTCGTCGAGACGGTCGGCGGCGAGGGCGAGCGCCGGCACCGCGGACGGCGGCAGGCGATCGCTCACAGGTCTTCGAGGTCGATGTCGACCATCAGCTCGCCGGCGACCGACTCGAGCGCTTCGCGGAGCGACGCCGCGGTCACGCCGGCGGGCACCTCCAGCACGGCGTCGGCCTCGAACAGCATCCCACCGGCCATCGGCGCCTCACGCGTGGCCGTCACCAGCTGCTCGATGCTCACGCCGTGGTGGGCCAGGACGGCGGTGATCTCGCGCACGATGCCGGGTCGATCGGTGCCCATCAGTTCGAGCGCGACGCGCGTCGACTCGGGCTGCTCCTCGCCGCCGCGGTGGGCCTGCACCTCGAGCACCCCGTCGAGCGAGTCGAGGGCCGCCACCAGGTCGTCGGCCCGCGCGTCGGGCACGGTCACCATCACGATGCCGGCGAACTTGCCGGCGAGCTCGGCCATCTGGCTGCGCTCCCAGTTGCCGCCGTGCTCGGCGATCACGTCGGCCAGTGCGTTCACGAGCCCGGCCCGGTCGTCGCCGATCGCGGTCAGTACGAAGGTCGCCATGGCCCGAGCGTACGGCACCTGCGATACTGCCCGCATGGCCGAACGGGACGAGATGCCGGGCGGGTCGACCGACCAGGCCCCGACACGGTCGCCGGCCGACATCGTCGACGAGTGGCATCACCGGGCCTGGGGGGACTGCGATCTGTCCGCCGTCGACGACCTCGTCGCCGAGACCTACGTGCGTCACGGTACCACCGGCTCGGCGAAGCGGACCCACGCCGAGCTCAAGCACGACCTGTGCCAGTACCAGAAGGCGCTCGGCAAGCCGGTCATCACCGTGCACGACCGGGCGGTCGACGGCGACAAGGTCTGGAGCCGCATGACCATGCGAGGGGCCAACCTCCAGACCGGTGAGCCGAGGACGATCCATTGGATCCAGATCCACCGGGTCGCCGACGGCAAGATCGTCGAGGTGTGGACGCTCCACGCCACCGACGTCGAGTGGGATCCGCCACGGTGAGCGTCAGCCCGGCGACGGTCGATCCAGCGGGAACGTGACCTCGTAGGAGAGCAGGATCGCCCCGGTCCAGTCACGGCCGCTGAGGCGGACCTCCACGCTGTCCTCCCCTCCGCCGTCGAAGTACGAGATCTCGACCAGTCCGAACTGGCCTCCCCCGAGGACCGCTCCCTCGCTGTACGGGCCGCCCTTGCTGTGACCGGGGCGGTCGAGCGCTGCGGCGTGGAGCACCGGGAACGACGGTCCACCGCCGTCGGCGTAGCCGGTGTTCGTGCCGTCGTCGATGGCGACCATGTGCGCGTCGCCGCTCAGCATCACGAGTCGGTCGATGTCGTGCTCGACGATGAAGTTCGCCAACTCCCGGCGCTCGGTGCTGTAGCCGTCCCACGCATCACCGCCCACTGTCGCCTCGCCGATCCAGCCGACCGGGCTCACCCACACCGTGAGGGCGTGTGTGTTGCGAGCCGCGAGCAGCTCCCGTTCGAGCCATGCCTTCTGCTCGGCACCGAGCATCGTCTTGTCCGCGTCATCGACCTGTCCGGACGGATCGCGCGCCGAACGTGGATCGGTCAGGATCACGCGCACGGCGCCGACGTCGAATGCCTGGTAGATCGGGTCGTCCGGTCCGGTCGTGACGTATGAGGGCACGTACTCTCGATACACCTCCAGCGCGGCCGGTCGCGAGGGTGAGGTCGCGTCGGCGTTGTTGCCGCCGTAGTCGTGGTCGTCCCACACGTACGCGATCGGCACCGATCGGAACAGGTTCGATGGACCGGGTCGCGACAGGTTCACGTCCATCACGTCGCGGAACTCGTCGGGGTCGTCGTCCCCGATGTTGGCGTAGTGGAAGTCACCGTCCTGGATGAAGACGGTCGGGTCGAGCCCCGCGATCGTGTCGAACACGGCCCCGTTCGTGCCGACCCGCATGCACGACGCGATCGCGATCGTCACGTCGGTCCGACCGTCCGGGAAGGTCCGGAACACGGCTTCCTCGAGGGGCTCGGGCGTGGGATCGGCGGTGGGACCGGACGTGGGCGCGCCCGGTTCGACGAGCTCGACTCCGTACTCCGTGTCGGGTTCGAGCCCGCTCACCTCGAAGTGAACTGTCGCACCCTCCACCATGCCGACGACGTCCGCGACCACGACGCCGGTCGCTCGCTCGCTGATCCTCGCGGACCAGGTGTCGTCGCCCGAGCTCTCGTCGCGGCGGTCGTCCGGCTTGGCGACGATCGTCGCCGCGTCGGAGGTGACGCCTCCGGTCCAGATCCAGTCCACGACCGTGCCCTCGGGGAGCTCGGCGGCGGAGCCCGGGTGGGTGGCTCCGAAGTAGTCATCCCAGCTGGAGGCGCCGACATCGAACCCCACCGCGCCGGCCACTGACGCGACGACGATCCCCACGACGGCGAGGCGTGGCCGTTGGTCGTGGAGGTCGAGCAACAACCAGGCGATGCCCGGTACGGAGAACGCGATCACCACGATCGTCGCGTTCCAGGCTTCGAGCTGACGCCCGTACCAGACGAGCATGCCGGCCGCGGTGAAGGTGGCGAGCATCCCGCCGAGGATCTCCCACTTCCAGGCGAGGATCGCGCCCAGCACGAACAGGCCGACGAACAGTGGCCGCACGATGATCTCGTACGCCGAGAACCCGGGTTTGTACGCGAGCCAGCCCGTCCGCCCGGCGACCTCCAATCCGGCGATGACCGCCAACGCCCAGAACAGCGAGACGCGGTGCAGCAGTCGGACGACCTCCGGGGCGAGCGGCAGCAAGGGTCGCCGGCGGCGCAGGACCGACGTGACGGCGCTCACGGGACACCTCCCGGTTCCTCGGCGGGGTCACGACGGAGGGCCAACGCCGGGCAGTGCGTGCACGAGCGGTGCAGCGACGGCATCCACGCCAGCGCGTGGACGAGCACGACGGCGGTCATGGCGATCGCGAACCCCGCGAGGTGGTCGGTCGGCCAGTGCGAGCCCTCCCGCAGTCCGTCGACCAGCATCACGGCGAGGACCCCTGAAGCGACGAGGCGCGCGATCCGCCCCGCCCACCTCGACTGGAGGAGGACGGCGACGGCGAGAGGAGCGAGGCCGAGCAGCAGGGTCACCTCGATCGCGTGACCGCTCGGGAACGAGTCGGTCTGGTCGGCGTGCTCTCCGAGTGGTGGCCGCTCCTTGCCGAGCAGCGAGCCGAGGCCGAGGTTGAGCAGC
>DATHUU010000045.1:0-3816 GCA_035461925.1 Ilumatobacter sp. | reverse complement strand
GGGCTCGGGTGCCGGGTCCGGGGTGGGCTCCGCCGCCGGTTCGGGGGCGGGCTCCGCCGCAGGTTCGGGGGCGGGCTCCGCCGCAGGTTCGGGGGCGGGCTCCGCCGCCGGTTCGGGGGCGGGCTCGGCCGCAGGTTCGGGGGCGGGCTCGGCCGCCGGTTCGGGGGCGGGCTCGGCCGCAGGCGCGGCATCGGCGTCACCGACGACGGCGACGACCGCCCCGACCTCGACGGTGTCGCCCTCCGGGACCCGGATCTCGGTCACCACGCCGGCGATCGGCGAGGGGACCTCGGTGTCGACCGTGTCGCCCACCTGCTTGAACCATTGCGTGATCGTGCCCTCGGTGACGGTCTCACCGAGCTGCGGAAGGGTGACGTCGGCCATGCCTCGTGCTCCTCGTGGATTGCTGTGCGATAGGTGTGGACGGGTGCTGTTCGGGGTGGGTGGGCGGGGTGGGTGGTCGGGGTGGGTGGGGTGGGTGGGGCGGGGTGGGCGGTACGGCTCAGCCGTTGAAGTTGCGACCGGTGAGCGACATCATCGTCTCACCGAACAGCTCCGACAGGCTCGGATGGGGTTGGATGAACTCGGCGACCTCGTCGACCGTCGCCTCCCAGTTGACGGCGAGGTAGCCGCCGGTGAGCTGCTCGGTCACCCACGGGCCGACCATGTGGACACCGAGCACCTGGCCGGCCGTCCCGTCCGGGTTCTTCTTCGCGATCACCTTGACCATCCCCTCGGTCTCACCGAGGATCTTGGCCCGGCTGTTGAACTTGTAGGGGTGCTTGCCCACGACGATGTCGATGCCGGCCTCTTTGCAGGCGTCCTCGCCGGGACCGGCCCACGCGACCTCGGGGTGGCAGTAGATCGCCCACGGCACGCGGTCGTACATGACCGGCATCGGGTCCTCGCCGAGCAGGTGCTTCACGACGAGGATCGCCTCGGCGTAGCCCACGTGGGCGAGCTGCGGGGTGTCGACGAGATCCCCGATCGCGTAGACGCCCGGCTCGCCGGTGCGGCAGTACTCGTCGACCTCGACGAAGCCTCGTTCGTCCACCTCGACCGCCGTCCCGTCGAGCCCGAGCTGGTCGGCGAAGGGCCGCCGGCCGACCGACACGATGCAGGCGTCGACCTCGATCGACTCGTGATCGCCGAAGTGGACGGTCGTGCCACCCGAGCCGTTGGGCGTGTGGCCGGTGACCTGGACTCCCGTTCGGATGTCGATCTGCTTCTTCTTGAAGCTCCGGACGACCACGTTGGCCACGTCGGCGTCGAGACCGGGCAGGATCTTCGGAAGCCCCTCGAGGATCGTCACCTTCGCGCCCAGGTCGGCGAAGGTCGATGCGAACTCGCACCCGATCGCGCCGCCACCGATGACGGCGACGCGCTCGGGGACATGGTCGAGGTCGAGGACCTCGTCGCTCGTCAGGATCGGACCCCCCCGTTCGAACTCGGGGATCAGCCTCGGCACCGACCCGGAGGCGAGGATCACGTGCTCGCCGGTGATGGTGGCCGACCCTCCGTCGTTCGTCGCGTCGTTCATCGCGTCGTTCATCGCGTCGTTCATCGTGACGTCGACGGCCTTGCCGGCGCCGAGCGAACCGACACCGTTGAAGACCTCGACGTTGCGCCCCTTGCACATCGCGGCGATGCCGCCCACGAGGCTGCTCACGATCTTCTGCTTGCGTGCCTGCGTCACGGCGAAGTCGACCTTCGGAGCGCTGGACTCGATGCCGAAGTCGGCGCTGTGCTCGACGTGGCGCTTCACGGCAGCGGTCTCGAGGAACGCCTTGGCGGGGATGCAACCCCGGTTGAGGCAGGTGCCGCCGAGTGCATCCTTCTCGACCAAGGCGACGCTGAGTCCGGCTGATGCGGCGTACAGGGCCGAGGCGTACCCGCCGGGGCCACCTCCGATGACGACGAGGTCGAACGAGTCACTCACGAACGCCACCGTATCGCCCCTACCGATGGGTAACGACCGAGCGACCGGGTGTGCTCAGCACCTCGCACGCGTGTGCCGGCGATCGGACCGGATCACGACAGCACCCAGCGGGCCTGGTCCTCGCCGCGCTCGTAGAACAGGACTCGGGAGACCCCGTCGATGCCGCTGACGTCGAACTCGATGGTGCAGGACTCGCCGGTCGGTGTCGACGGTCCGCAGGTCGTGGAGGCGAGCGGGACGGGCCGCGCCGACGCGATCAACCGGAACTCGTCGGTGGGGTCGCCGTCCTCGGTACCCCCGATCGTGATGTCGACGCGCAGGACGCCACCGACCTCGTCGGCACCGTCGACGGTCACCGACATGTCACCCACCCGGATCGGATCGCCGATCGACACGGGGGGCTCGACCTCGTCCTGGGTCGCGAGCTGGACGAAGAAGACCGCACCGGCCAGCATGATCGCCAAACCGCAGGCGAGCGCCAACAGCAGCAGGTTCCGCGTCTTCACGGCCGAGCAGGGTAACCGGAGCGGATCAGTCGGTGGCGGCGATGCAGGCGTCGACGCGCTCGTTGTAGGCGTCGTCGTCGAACTCGGTGTACCAGTTGCGACCCTCGAAGCACTCGGCGTGCTGGACCTCGAACGGCAGCATCCACTCCTCGATCTCACCACCGTCGACGAGCGCTCGGAAGCACGGCACGGCTGTGTCGAGCGCCGCCGCGAACTCGGCGTCGGTTGCGCTGTAGAGCCCGCCTTCCCACGTGAACTCGGCGAGCCCGCACTCCGGGTGCAGCAGGCTCACCGGCACGGACATGCGGTCGATCTCGCCGCTCGCGACGTAGCGCTCGAAGCAGGCCACGGCGTCGGTCGCCGCCGGCTCCGAGTAGCACTCGTCCCACGCCGACTCGTCCTTGTCGTCACCGAACCCGTCGTCACCGAACCCGTCGTCGTCGAGCCCGTCGTCGTCGAAGGCGAAGTCGTCCTCGATCACGAACGAGTCGTCGAACCCGAAGCCACCAAGGAAGCTGTCGAAGAACTCCTCGGCTGCGGCCGTGCCGTCGTCCACCAGCGTGTCGAGCTCGCTGCGGTCGAGCGCCCGCATGAGCGCCAGGATCGCCTCGGTCGACGTCGCGAACGGGCTCACGTACCAGGCACCGTCGCGCTCGCGGAGCTCGATCCCGATCGGCTCGAGATCGGCGAACGCCTCCTCGAGCGACGTCACGAACGCCTCGACCGCCGGAGCGTCCTCGAACAACGACTCGAGCTGCTCGTCGGCCGCCGCGCCGCACTCCTCGAACGACTCGCCGTCGAACTCGGCCCGGACGCAGCCGTCGGAGAAGCCGGCGGAGAACGGGGACCCCTCGAACACGCCACTGATCCCGAGCGCGTCGACGAACACCGTGCGCTCGCCGCCATCGCCCTCGACGCGGAACTCGCGCACGTCGACCCGCCACTCGAGTGGGATGTCGGCGACCGCTGCCTCGGCGTCGTCGAGGAACAACGGGGCATAACGCTGCAGTGCGGCCGCCTCGGCCGGGTCGAGCATGGCGATGATGCCGCGGAGGTCGAGCTGTTCGACATGATCGAGCATCCGATCGACCGCCGCCTCCGGCGAGTCACCACCGGCGGCAGCGACACCCTCCGCCGGGATCGGCTCGTCACCGGCCTCGACGCGAGCCAGCTCGGCGATCGTGTGGAACACGCTGAAGTACCAACGGTCGCCTTCCTGCACCGCGGTGAGCTCGAGCGCCAGCTCGTCGGTCTCGGTCTCGCGCGTGTTGCGCAGCTCGGCGAGTGCATCGTCGGGGAGCTGATCTTCGATGAACGATCCGATCGGGAGCTCGGCGCCGTCGATCGTCACGACGGCCTCCGCCTCGAGCG
>DATHUU010000044.1:0-4390 GCA_035461925.1 Ilumatobacter sp. | reverse complement strand
CCTGCCACGAGTAACGGCCACGAGGTGCGAACCGCGAGTTCAAGCCGTACTGCACCTTCCTCGTGGCGTCCTGGTCCTGACGGACGAACACTTGCACGCCGGCGTCGGAGAGCACGATCTTCTCTTCGAACAGCGGATCGTCGAGCGCTGACGGGTGGAACAGGTACCCGATCTCGACGTCGATGGTCTGGGCGGTCTTCGGCCGCACCAGGAAGAAGAAACACTGGTCGGGTGCCGTGCCGAAGCACAGCGTCGGCGGGATGAGCGCGAAGGTCGACCGGCTCCGTTCCTCGTCGGTGAGGTCGGGGAACACCGGCATGATCACCCGGTGCGTGGCGTTGAAGCCACCGTCGATGTGCGTGTACCCGGACGTGCGGAAGATCACGTTGGAGTCGTCCGTCCAGGGCTCCGGGAATGCCGACAGGTTCGACGGGCAGAAGTCCTGCACGTACTGGTGGAGCCGGTTGGCGTGGTACCCGTCGTTGAAGTTCTCGAACATCACCTTCCAGTTCCACGGCATGTCCTCGAGCGTGAACGTGCCCGGGCAGACCGCATCTGTGAGGTGATAGTTCGTCAGGTACTTCGAGTAGCGCTCCAGCGTCGGCGCCAACGGTGCGGCATCCGGGTCGAGGTTCACGAACACGAACCCCATCCACTGCTCGACCCGCATCCGGGGCAGTCCCCACTCGGACTTGTCGAACCCCTCGGTGCGCTCCATCGCGGGCGCGCCGAGGAGACGGCCGTCCTGGCCGTAGATCCAGTGGTGGTACGGGCACTTGAACGTCGACGAGTTGCCCTCGCCCTGGCACACCTGCATCGCCCGGTGCTGGCACACCGCGGAGAGGCAGCGCACCTCACCCTCTTTGTCGCGCAGCACGATCAACGGCTCGCCCGTGATGGTCACGGTGAACCAGTCGCCGGGGTTCGGGATCCGCTCGGCGCGACCGACGCACAGCCACTCCTTGGCGAACACCGTCTCACGCTCGAACGCGAGGACGTCCTCGGAGGTGTAGAGGACCGGCGGCAACGTGGCGGCGGTCGCCACGTCGGTCGTCGACGAGGTGAGCGAATCGAGCAGTTCGGGGGTCAATGCGGTCATGGTGAATCCTCCACGTCATACGAGCGAGCGAGCGCCAGCGAGCGAGTGGCCACGAACGGCCTGCGTGGCCGGGGAACGCAGTGGACGGTCATCGAGCGTCCTCCTTGAGCAGGAATTTGCGGATCTTGCCGACGCTGGTGCGTGGCAACTCGTCCAGCAGCGTGAACTTCCGGGGGACCTTCGGCCGGCCGAGCCGTTCGGTGCACCAGGCCGTCAGCTCGTCGGCGGACGGCGGCGACGACGGATCGGCGGCGACGACGAACGCGACCGGCACCTCGTCGCGGATCGGGTCCGGCGCTCCGATCACGGCGGCTTCGAGCACGCCCGGATGGGCGGCGACGACCGCCTCGACCTCGACGGTCGAGACGTTCTCGCCGGCGACCTTGAGCACGTCGGAGCGGCGGCCGTCGAAGAACCAGCGGCCGTCGCCGTCCCGGACCGCTCGATCCCCCGTCCGGAACCAGCCGTCGCGGAAGCTCGCCGCGGTGGTGTCCGGGTCGTCGAGGTATCCGGCGAACAAGGTGACGCCGGGTACGCCACCGACGACGATCTCGCCGACCTCGCCCGGGGGCACCCGTCGCCCCTCGGCATCGTGCAGCTCGACGGCGCACCCCTCGGTGACGAACCCCATCGAGTCGGCCCGCGGATCGTCGGGACGGTCGGTGAGCACGGCCGGGATGGTCTCGGTCATGCCGTAGAGCTGGCGGGGTCGGCACCCGAACCACTCGCTCAGCATCGCGTACTGCTCGACGGTGACGTTCTGCGCGAACCAGCAGTGCCGCAGGCGGACGCCCTCGACGTCGTCACCGCGAGCCAGGATCATCCGCATCGGTGCGGCGAACAGGCTGGCGCAGGTCGCCCCGTGACGGGCGGCGGCAGGGAGGAACCCGCTCGCCGAGAAGGCGTGCTCGAGCACGACCGAGGCACCGACCCAGATCGCGGCGGCGAACGAGTAGTACTGCGCGTTGGCGTGGAACAGGGGCAGCACGACCAGCTGACGATCGTCGGCCGTGAGGGACGCCGCTTCGGCCATCGTCCTGCCGGCGAACGCGTAGTTCGCCTGCGTGATCTCGACGCCCTTCGGCCGCCCGGTGGTCCCGCTCGTGAACATGACCGCTGCACGGTCGGTGAGCTCGGGCGTCGGCCACTCCTCGAGCCGGTCATGGGTGAGCCAGTCGAACGTCGCGTCGGCTTCGTCGACCATGTGGAAGGGCAGGTTGCCCGCCGCCGGCCGGTACTCCGAGACGCGCTCGCGAGCGCAGAACCCGATCGTCGGATCGGTCCGTTCGATGTGGTCGGCCAGCTCGGGCGTGCGGCCCATCGGGTCGGAGGGGACGATCCAGGCCCCGAGTCGGTTGGCGGCGACCCAGACGGCGACGAACGTCGGGCTGTTGGCCAGCGCGAGGTGCACCGACGTACCGGGGCCGACACCGTGGCGAGCGAGCTCGATGCCCATCCGTTCCACGACCTCGTCGAATTCGGCATAGGTCCACTCGGTCACCGCGGCGTCGGGCGCCTCGAACAGGAGGAACGGCGCATCGCGGCGCGTGGCGACGGCGCGCTCCCAGACGCTCGCGAACGTGACCGGCGCGGTCCAGCTCATCGGTCCGGGGTGCCGTATCCGCCGCCGCCGGGGAGCTCGAGGCGGACGACGTCGTCGGGTTGCAGGGTGATGCGAGCCTGGGTGCGGACCGGCTCGCCGTTGACGAGGAACGCGCCGGGGGCTCCCGGCTCGCCACCGAAGACCCCCTGGGGCGGCTCGGCGAGCCGGCTCGTCACCGCGTTCAGCTGCCACGGCATCGAGGTCGCGACGGAGAACTCGACGACCTGGCCGAGCCCACCCGTCTGGTGGCCGTCGCCGCCCGATCCGCGCCGCAGCGACTTCTCGTGGAACCGGATCGGCGCCGACGCTTCGACGACCTCGATCGGCACCGCCGACACACCCGTCGGGTACGAGCAGGCATCGAGCCCAGGCTTCGCGTAGCGGGCACCGACCCCTCCTGCGTAGGTGAACATCGCCGTGATGAACGGGCTGCCGTCGTCGTGGTTCCCGTTGACCTGCATCGTCCACACCGCGCCCGACCCCTCCGCCATCGCGTCGTCGGGCCGGATCTGGGCGAGCGCCTTCAGCAGGGCGTTGGGGAGGAACATGCCGACCACGTGCCGGGCGGTGCCGGGCTGGGGCAGCTGGGCGTTGACGATCGACCCGGCGGGTGCCTCGACCTTGATCGGGGCGAGGCTGCCGTGGTTGTTCGGGATGTCGGGGTTGAGGACCGACCGTACCGTGAACGTCGTGTAGGCGTGGGTGTAGTTCTTGACGACGTTGATGCCCCACGGGCTGGCCGGCGAGGTGCCCTCGTAGTCGACGGTGATCTCGCCGGCGTCGGGGTCGACGGTGATCGCGCAGACGATGTCGATCAGGCTGCCGTCGGCGAGGTCGAGCACCGCCGACGACCGGTAGGTGCCGGCGGGGAGCTCGCGGATGCTCGCGCGCGTCGCGGCCTCGGACCGGCCGATGATCTCGTCGGCGAGCGCTTCGATGTCGTCGAGCCCGTGCGCCTCGCAGAGCGCGGCGAGACGCTGCGCACCGACCTCGCCGGAGGCGAGCTGGGCGTGCAGGTCGCCCGCCATGTGATCGGGTTGGCGCACGTTCGAGAGGACGAACCGCCACACGTCGTCGTTGCGCTCGCCACGCTTCATCAGCTTGCAGATCGGGATCCACAGGCCCTCTTCGAAGCAGTCGCGGCCGCCTGCTCCGATGCCGTAGCCGCCGACGTCGGTGTGGTGGATCGTCGATCCGAAGAAGGCGATGATGCGACCGTCGCGCCACGCCGGCACGAGCACGGTCACGTCGAGCAGCTGGCCAGCGGTCTTGTACGGATCGTTGGTGACGAGCACGTCGCCGGGCTCGAGCGACTCGAGCGGGAACTCGGCGAGCATGTTCGCGGCGCCGATCGCCAGCGAGTTGATGTGGCCCGGCGTGCCGGTGACCGCCTGGGCGACCATCCGCCCGCGGCGGTCGAACACCGCGTTGGCGAGGTCGCCCGCCTCGCGGACGATCGGCGAGAACGCGGCACGCTGCAACGCTCGCGCCTGCTCGTTCACGGTCGCGATCAGCGACTGCCAGAGGATCTCGAGCTCGACGGGGTCGAACGCGCGGGCGCTCGTGCTGCTCGTGCTGGTGGTGGTGGTGGTCGTGGTGGTGGTGGTGGTGGTGTCGGTGGCGGTCATGCACTCCCCTTGGTGGCATCACGTGTGGCGACAAGGCTGCCGTCGGGCGCGACCTCGACG
>DATHUU010000043.1:0-5508 GCA_035461925.1 Ilumatobacter sp. | reverse complement strand
CGAGCGGCTGCTTCCCGACGCGGTCGTGCAGACCGGCGTCGAGGCCCAACAGGAGCACCTCAACCTGCTGTTCGCCGGACTCGGCATCGAGCCGCTCCTGGTCGACGGCATCTCCGGTCCCGTCACCCGGCAGCGCCTCTGCGCCGCCCGCCTCGCGCTCGGGTTGCCGACCAGCACGGCCGACATGGTGCCGGGGAGCGAGGAGGAAGCGATCCTCTTCGCCACCTCGGCGCTGCCGATCCCGTACACCTCGGCGATCCTGTCGCAGCGCTGGGTCCTCATCGACCGCACGTGCCAGATCATGTTCGTCGGCCGCGGTGCCGAGGCGGTCGACTTCGTGTTCCCGACCTCGACGGGCAAGGCCGGGTTCACCACCCGCGACCAGGATCGCTCTCCGGCGTTTCGCTACAACCCGGTTCGGCACAACAACGGGTGGCACAACTCGTCGCTCTACCCGGTGGCCGCGGACAACCCGCTGAACGGGAACATGTACAAGCCGTTGTACTTCGACGGCGGCCAAGCGATCCATGGCGCGAACAACGTTCCCCGATCCCCTGCGAGCGCAGGCTGCGCACGCCTTCGGGTCGGTGATCAGGATCAGCTCGTCGCCTGGCTCGGGCTCGCCGACATCGACGGTCCGACCAACGACGTCGGCCGGATCGCGGTCACCGTGAACGTCCAGGGCACCTGGCGCGGCAACTGACCACCACGCCGTCACGCAGACCAGTGCTGATGGGCGCGCGTGTGGTCGACACCGAAGCCGAGGGCGTCGCGCGCTTCGGCGAGGCGGGCGGCGACCAGGTCGGCGAGCGGGGTGTCGGCTCCCATCGCGGCGGCGAGCGCGTCGGCGATCCCGACGTCCTTGGCCAACAATCCGAGGGCGAAGCCACTGGCGAACTCGCCCGACACGACGTGCTGCTTCATCACCAGATCGGTGTTGAAGCACCGGGCGGTGGACACGTTCATCACGTCGAACATGGTCGTCGGGTCGAGCCCGAACCGCTGACCGATGGCGAGCGCCTCCGAGCAGGCGACGAACGCCGTGCCGGCGACGTAGTTGTTCAGGCACTTCATCGCGTGCCCGTTCCCGAGCGCGCCCACCTCGAACAACCGCTCGCCCATGGCGGCGAGGACCGGACGAGCGATCTCGATCGCGTCGGGCTCACCCCCGATCATGATCGACAGCGTGCCCTCGACCGCCCGCGGGACGCCGCCGGACACCGGCGCATCGACGAGCCGGATCCCCGCGCTCGCCAGCTCCGCCCCGAGCTCCCGCGTGCCGACCGGGTCGGCCGAGCTCATGTCGACCGCCACCATCCCTTCCTTCGCGTCGGCGGCGGCGCTCAGCAACACCTCGCGCACCTCGGCGCCGGACGGCAGCATCGTGACGATCACGTCGACGACCTCGCTCACGGCGGCGACCGATGTCGCGAAGCCGGCCGGCGTGTCCGGGGCGTCATGCGTCGCCGCCCACGACTCGGCCCGAATCCGGTCGACGTCGACACCGGTGACCTGGTAGCCGGCACGTACGAGATGGGCCGCCATCGGCCACCCCATGTTGCCGAGCCCGACGAACGCGATCTTCGTCATCTGCGCTCCTCAGACCTCGTAGCCCATCTCGAGCAGCGTCGAGCGAGCCGCAGCGAACGCGTCGACGGCCCGCGGCACGCCCACGTAGATCATCGTGTGCAGCAGCACGTCGCGGATCTGCTCGGGCGTCACCCCGTTCGCGATCGCACCGCGCGTGTGGATCTTCACCTGCTCGAACTGGCCGATCGCCATCAGCGCCGCCAGCGTCACCATGCTGCGCGTCGCCGGGTCGAGCTCGTCGCGCGACCACGTCTCGCCGAAGCACCAGCGTGTGACGGCGTCCTGCAGGGGCCACGTGAAGCCGGTCGCCCCCTCGATCTGGGCGTTCGTCGCGTCGGCACCCCACATCTCGCTCCGGATGCGGAGCCCCTCGGCGAACGCCTCCTCGGCTGCCGGCCACCGGTCCGCGGCCTTCGACCGCGCCGCTTCGATCGTCTCGTCGCTCATGCTCGACCTCCCGACCCAGTCTCTCGCACCGTCGCCGGGCCTGATCGAGACGCGGCCCGCTGTGGCGAACGATCCGGCGACCGGTCCCAGAGGCCTCTGTCAGACTCGGCGCGATGGCAGGTCGCACGGGGTCGGGTCGGATGGAGGGCAAGCGGGCGCTCATCACCGGTGGCGCGAACGGGCTCGGCGCCGCGACGGCGCGTCTGCTCGCCGGCGAAGGCGCCAAGATCGTGATCGCGGACCTCGATCGCGCCGAGGGATCGGCCGGGCAGGTGATCGCCGACATCGAGGGCGGCGGGGGCACGGCGCACTTCCTCCCGGTCGACGTGCGGTCGCCAGAGCTCACGTACGCGACGGTCGAACTGGCCGCCGAGCGGATGGGCGGGCTCGACACCGTCGTCGCCTCGGCCGGCGTCGGGTCGCCACCGATGCCCGACGGCACGAGCATCCGCAACCTGCTCGACGTCCCCGTCGACGGGTTCGACTTCGTCATGGACATCAACCTGCGCGGCGTGTTCCTCACCTGTCAGCGCGCCGCCCAGCTGATGATCGACGCCGGTCACGGCGGCTCGATGGTGACGCTCGCGTCGATGGCGTCGAAGCGGCCGACCGCAGGTGTGTACTCGATCTCCAAGGCTGCAGTCTGGATGATGACGCGCTGCATGGCACACGAGCTCGGCCAGTACGGCATCCGACTCAACGCGCTCGGACCGGGCTACATCGACACCGACCTGTTCCGCTCGATGGTCCCTCACGACGCCACGCCCGAGGAGGAGGAGCAGTTCGTCGAGAGCCGACGGTCCCAGACCGCGCTCCGCAGGCTCGGCACGACCGACGAGGTTGCCCAGGCGATCCTGTTCCTCGTGTCCGACGAGTCGAGCTACTTCACGGGTTCGATCCTCCATCCCGACGGCGGGTTCGTCTCGACGTTCGGCGGCGGCTGACGCGCATGTCGGCTGCGGGCTTCGACGCGTCCCGCTACGACGCGTTCGTGTTCGACCTCGACGGGACCGTGTGGCTGGGTGCCGACGCTCCCATCCCCGGCGCGCTCGAGTTCCTCGCCCGGTGCCGCGAGCAGGGCGCCACCGTGGCGTTCGCGACGAACGCCATCGTCCACTCACCCGAGACGCTGTCGGCGCAGCTCGTTCACCTCGGTCTCGCGCTGCCGGGCGAGCCGGTCGTCACCAGTGGCACCGTCATCGTCCGGACGCTCGTGAGCGAGGGCGCCGAGCTGGTCGCCGCGGTCGTCCCCAGCCAGCTCGAGGAGTCGTTCCTCCAGGCCGGCATCGCCGTGGTCTCGCCGAACGACGTCACGGTCGACGACTTCGGCCCGGTCGGTCCGGATCGAGCGCTGGTCATCGCATCGTCGCGCGGTGCCACGATCGGCTCGATCGAACGGCTCGGTCGCCTCGCCATGGCCGGGCATCGCGTCTACATCAGCTCGAAGGACGCCGGCTTCCCGATCGTCGGCGGGATCGAGCCTGGGGGTGGTGTGCTGTTCGCCGCACTCACCGCGATGTACGACGTCGACGCGGCGATCCTCGGCAAGCCGTCGCCGCACTACGCCGCCGTCGTCGCCGAGGCGGTGGGTGGTGTCGGCCGCCGGATCCTGGTGTGCGGCGACTCGCAACGAGCCGACATCGGGATCGCCCACGAGCTCGGCTGCGACAGCGTCCTGCTCACCAGCCACTCCGTGCGACCGATCTCACACGATCTGCCCGCTCCGACCTACGTCGCGCCCTCGCTCGCCGACGCGTTCCGACCACACCGCGCCGGATGATCGTCGAGCGGGGGATCGTGTTCGCCGAGAAGGACGGCTACCGGTTCCTCGAGCTCGACGTGTCCCGGCCGGCCGACCAGGATGCCCCGCTCCCCGTCCTGCACCAGATCCACGGGGGTGGTTGGCGCGTCAGCCACCGGGATCGGGCACCGCGCGAGACCCGTGCGTGGACGCCGTCGTTCTTCGAGCGGATGGTCGCCGCCGGCTTCGTCGTCGTCGCCAGCTCGTACCGGTTCAGCGGCGAGGCGCTGTATCCGGCAGCGGTCGAGGACTCCCTCGACGCGGTCCGTTGGATCCGCGCGAACATCGCCGATCACGGCGGCGACCCGACTCGACAGGTGCTGTTCGGCCAATCCGCCGGCGGCTACCTCGCGGCCGCGGTCGGGTTGAGCCGGGAGATCGACCCGGTCGACGGTGTGATCTGCTGGTACCCGCTGACCGATCCCGGTGCGATCGCCGACGACGACCCGGCCGCCGACTTCCCTCGCCAGTGGCTGGGCGCGCCACTCAGCACGATCCCCGCGATCACCGCCGATGCCTCGCTGCCGGCCCGAGCCCACGGAGCGGCGCCACCGTTCCTGATCCAGCACGGCACCGCCGACACGATCGCGCCGGTCGAGCAGGGCCGTCGGTTGCACGAGTCACTGCTCGCCGCTGGTGGCACGTCGATGCTCGAACCGATCGACGGCGCCGAGCACTTCTTCGGTGGCTGCGACGACGCGACCGTCGTCGACCTGTTCGACCGGGCGATGCAGTTCGCCCGTGCGTGCGTGACGGCCTGACGGGTACTGTCGTTCGATGGGCGACAGACCGGCCCCTGATGGTCACGTCGAGGAGCCGGCGCGGTCGACACCCGTCTACCGGCGGTGCGACGTCCTCGTGGTCGGAGGCGGCCCGGCCGGCACGGCGGCGGCGGTCGCGGCCGGGCGGCTCGGCGCCGACGTCGTGCTGGTCGAGCGCTACAACCATCTCGGCGGCCTCTCCACCGGCGGGCTCGTGTCGTGGATCGATCGGATGACGGACTGGGACGGCAACCTCGTCGTCGCGGGCATCGGTGCCGAGCTGATCGATCGCTGCGGCCCGGACGCGACGCTCGGACCGCCGGCCGAGATCTGGGGCTCACATCACCCGGTCGAGGTGGCGTACTGGCGAGTCCGCACCGCCGCGCTGCGCGACACGGTGCATTGGTCGCCGACCGTCGACCCGGAGGTGCTCAAGCTCGTCACGCACGACATCGTGCGCGAGTCGGGGGTGCACACCCTCATGCACTGCTGGGTCGTCGCGTCGATCGTGCGCGACGGTCGGATCGAGGGTGTGATCTTCGAGAGCAAGCAGGGACGGTACGCGATCACCACAGCGGCGGTGATCGACTGCACCGGCGACGGCGACGTCTTCGCGCTCGCCGGCGCCCGCTTCGACGACGACCTCGACGGCGATGGCGCGAACGCCCGGCTCAACACCGGCTTCCGCTTCGGCAACGTCGACATGCGTCGCTACCTGGACTTCCGGATGCTGCGACCCGCCGAGTTCAGCGAGCTGACGGCGCGTGCTTCGTCCGAGGGCATCTCGCTGCTCGCCCACCCCACGCCGTATGACTCCGTCGCGCTGTTCCTCACACCGAAGTTGAGCGGCTACTCGGCACTGAACGTCGCCGACCTGACCGAGGTCGAGTTCGTGTCGCGCGACATGGC
>DATHUU010000042.1:0-5890 GCA_035461925.1 Ilumatobacter sp. | reverse complement strand
CTCGGCGTCGTCGTCGGATCGCGGTGATCGTCCGTCGTCACCGAAGAGACCGTCATCGGCGGGCTCTTCGGCCGGTTGCTCGGCTGGTTCGTCGACGAGTCGGCCCTCGGCGTCGTCGTCGCTCCCACTGCACGCAGTGAGCAGCACCCCCACGACCGCCAGAGCGGCCATCGTCTTGTTCACGTTGCTGCGCTTCATGCCGGTTGGACGACCCAGACGGGCGGAGCGGTTCCGCACTCGCGTGTCGAACTCGTGACGACTCGCGGCGTGGAAGCAACGCGGCCTACCGGCTGACCCTCAGTCGCACTGCGTGGCGTCGCGGATCGCGCGGGCGATGGCGGCGGCGCCGTCCTCGCCGATCAGCACGTCGTAGTGGTTCGATCCAGGCACCGTCCGCCAATCGTGCTGCGGGTAGCGCTCCATCAACTCGGGTGGGAGCAGCGGCGGTGGGGTCGCCATCAGCCCGGTCTCGGCCCGGACGACGATCACCGGTTCGCTGCGCCGATCGAGGAGCGCGCGCACGTCGGCGTCGGTGAGCAGCTCCTCCCCGTCGAACCGCACGGCGTCCTCGTTCACGGAGCTGCGGAATCCGCCCTCGCACGGGACGAGATCGGACAGCACGTACCGCTCGATCTCCGGTGTCAGCCCCCCGGCGAACGCCGGGTGCTCGCTCCACATCGATCGGTACGCGACACGGTCCGACCACACCCTCCGGAGGCGGGCGATCGCGGGTCCGATCGTCGCGTCGAGCGCCTCCTGGGTCGACAAGCCGGCCGGGAGGGGGAGCGCGACCCCACCGTCGACCAGGACGAGCCGGCCGGTGTCGGCGGGATGACGCTCGGCGCAGCACAGCGACACGTACGTGCCCATGGAGTGGCCGACGAGGACCGCCGGCGCCGCGCTGAACCGCTCGATCACGACCGCGACGTCGTCGGCGTGCTGTCGCATCCCGTACGGTTCCGGGGTGTTCGAGCTGGCACCCCGGCCGCGCAGGTCGATCGCGACCACGCCGACGTCACCGTCGAGGTGGCGGGCGACCGCAGCCCAGCTCCAGGCGTTGGCGGTGATGCCGTGGATCGCGAAGACCACCGGGGCACCCGGAACACCATGCCACCGCACGACACCGAGCTCGGTGTCGCCGACCTCGATCCGCAGCGTCTCAGGTGTCGCCACCGGCACGGCCGACCTCCTCGGACTCTCGGGCGGCAGCGGCGTAGATCCCCTTGCTCATGAGGGAGCGCTCGCTGGCGCGTCGCTGCCAGTAGATCGCGGCCCGGACCGCGTGGACCTCGGGGTCGCCGGGTGCCGCCCAGCCAGCGAAGTCGGCGAGGTGACAAGCGAGTCGCAGGTCGCCGCCCTCGGCGGCGGCGCGGGCCCGGGCGAGCAGGGGAGCGGTCCCGCCGGCGAGCTCGGCGACCACGGCGCCGACCGCGGCGTCGGGCGCCGGCTTCAGGCGACTCGGCGCACCGTCCCACCAGCCGCCGAACTGTCGCCACACCCCGCGCACGACGAACTCGGGCTCGTCGTAGTGCGGGCGGAGATACGGCTTGGCGAGGATGTCGTCGGGCACGTGCACCGTGTGCACGATCTCGTCGAGCGTCGCGCCGGCGTTCATCATCTCGAGGACCTGGTCGACGAGCGTCTCGAGCGTGGTCGCGATCGTGTCGAGCACCCCGGCGATCCGCTCCCGGCCGGCGATCGGGAGCCCGTGGGCCGGCACGATCAGCTCCGGTGCGTGCGCTGACATCGTTCGGAGCGCGGCGGCCCACTCGATCGGGAAGCGCTGCACCTTCTGCGGGTTGCCGGCGTTCGGGAAGTTCCAGATGAGGAAGTCGCCCGCCATGATCGCGCGCCGATCGGGGAGCCAGGCCCAGATGTGGTCGTCGGTCTCGCCGCGGGCGTGGTGCAGCTCGATCGTCTCGCCGCCGACCTGGATCGTGCCGTGGTCGCCGATGACCACGTCCGGGCGCAGCGTGCCCTGGGGGAGGAAGTGCCGCCAGCGGTTCAGCTCGTCCGGGCTGCCCCCGGGATCGAGCTCGCTCGCGGAGTCGAGGCCGAGGCCGAGGTCCTGGCGGATCCCACCGAACTGTCGGGCGTTGATCTGGATGTTCCAGTCGTTCGTCAGCTCGTAGCGGTCGAAGCGGGCATCGACGTTGGCGTGGCCGACGACGGTGGGATCGCCCCACGTGGCGGCGAACGCCCGACTCCCGCCCACGTGATCGACGTGGCCGTGCGTGTACACCAGGTGCGACACCGGCGTGGACGTCCAGGTAGCGATCGCCTCGACCACGGCCGGGCCGGACTTCGCGCCCGACGCATCGAACGCGACCAGACCCTCGTCGGTGCGGAGGACCACGCAGTGGCTGAAGCTCTCGACGATCGCGAGGTCGTCGCCGAGCTCGCTGATCTGTTCGGTGACCCGGTTGACCGCTTCGTCGGCGACGCCGGTGTCGATCACCCGGGACGACAGAGCGAGCAGATCCCCCATCCGGTCGACGGTAGCCGTCAGCGGGGTTCGCGGGGGAGACCGAGGACACGCTCACCGAGGATGTTGCGCATGATGTTCGACGTCCCACCCATGATCGTGTACCCGGGCGCGTACAACAGGCCGTGGACGACGTCGCTCCACAAGGTGGCCTCGGCGCCGAAGGTTCGTCCCACGAAGTCGGCGACCCGGATCTCGTGCTCGGTGCAGAAGCACTTCGTCGCCGCCGAGAAACCCCTGGGCGCCTGGCCGAGGACTTCGCGCGTGACGAGGATGCGCCCGATGCGATAGGCGGACTCGAGCGCCGCGATCTCCTGGCGCACTCGTGGATCGCCGGCGTCGGCGCGATCGACCGCCATCTGGAACAGCGCCTGGTTCGACACCAGCCGATCGATGCCACCGCGCTCGTGCTCGAGCTGGCGCATCGTCTGCTTGAACGCGTTCCCCTCGATGCCGACGAGGTTGGTGACCGGGACCCGGACGTCGGTGAAGAACACCTCGCAGAAGTGCTGGTTGGTGGTCATGTCCTTGATGGGACGCACCTCGATGCCGGGCGTGTCCATCGGGACGATGACCTCGCTGATCCCCTGGTGCGGAGGACCTTCGTGACTGGTACGGCAGATGAGGTAGATGTAGTCCGCGACGGCGCCGAAGCTGGTCCAGATCTTCTGGCCGTTGATGACGAACTCGTCGCCGTCGCGCTCCGCTTGCGTCTTCAGGCTCGCGAGGTCGCTGCCGGCGTTCGGCTCCGACATGCCGATGCACCACGTGGCGTCGCCCGAGAGGATCCCGGGCAGGAACGCCTCCTGCTGGTCGGGGCGGCCGTAGGCGATGAGCGACGGGCCCATCTGTCGGTCGGCGAACCACATCGCGGCGATGGGGGCACCGGCGGCGATCAGCTCCTCGCCGATGATGAGGCGGTCGACCGCGGGCCGTCCGCCTCCGCCGTACTCGGTCGGCCAGGTGAGCCCGATCCAGCCGAGCGCGGCCATCTCCTTCGCGAACTCCTTCGAGAACCCGTTGATCCACGAGTCGTTGTGCCGGCCGTACCGGGTGACCGCGTCCGCAGCCACGGCTCGGGCCTGGTCGCGGAGCTCCCGCTGCTCGTTCGTCCATGCGAAGTCCATCGTCGCCCGATCGTACGCGGCATCGGGGCGGTCCACCGCATCTGAGCCTGTTCACGGAACGTGACCGATTGGACCCTATTTGTGGCATCTGCGTGGTCGACGCCGACTCCTCTTGACCGAAAACCGTTGAATTTCTTGAATTTCCCCGTGACGCGCGCCCGTCGGGGTTCTTACGCTGGACGCATGTTCCGACGCATCGACTCGGTGATCGGGCGTGCGACGGCCGCCGCGATGGTCGTGGCGACGGTGTTCGTCGGAGGGGTCGCCGCCGCTGGAACGGAGCCGGTCGAGCCCCCGCCGGCCGACGCAGCTGCGCCGGAACCCGAGGAAGCGCCACCGGCCGAGACGGGCGAAGTCGACGGCGCGACCGTCGCGGTCGGTGCACCCCCCGTTCCGCCGACCACCGCCGAGGTCGCGGTCGGGTTGCCGCCGGTGCCGCCCACGACAGCCGACGTCGCCGTGGCCGCTCCACCGGTGCCGGTCACGACGCCGCCCGTTCGTGTCGCGCAGGCGTCACCGGTCGCCGTCGTCGAGCTGGACCCTGACGTGGTCGCTCAACTGACGGCGATGGTCGTCGGTGCCGCCACCTCGGCCGCGCTCGCCATCCGTCGCTGACCCCATCCCTCGAGCGGGCCGCCCGAACCGGTCAGCGCTGGCCGATCGCCACGTAGTCGCGCTCGTCGGGGCCGGTGTACCACTGGCGTGGTCGCGAGATCTTCTGGTCCTTGTCGTTCAAGAGCTCCTGCCAATGGGCGAGCCAGCCAGCGGTGCGCGGGATCGCGAACAGCACGGTGAACATCTCGACCGGGAAGCCCATCGCCTGGTAGATGAGCCCGGAGTAGAAGTCGACGTTCGGGTAGAGCTTGCGGTCGACGAAGTACGAGTCCGACAGCGCCACGTCTTCAAGTGCCAGCGCGATGTCGAGCAGCGGGTTCTTGCCGGTGACCTCGAACACGTCGTAGGCGGTCTGCTTGATGATCGTCGCCCGCGGGTCGTAGTTCTTGTACACGCGGTGCCCGAAGCCCATCAGGCGAGCCTCTCCGGCCTTCACCGACTCGATGAATGCCGGCACGTTCTCGATCGACGCGATCTCGGCCAGCATCCGCACGACGGCCTCGTTGGCGCCCCCGTGCAACGGCCCATAGAGCGCGCTCGCCGCCGCCGCTGCCGACGAGTACGGGTCGGCGTGGCTGGAGCCGACGACCCGCATCGCGGTCGTGCCGCAGTTCTGCTCGTGGTCGGCGTGGAGGATGAACAAGACGTCCATCGCCCGCTCGAGGACGGGGTCGACCCGGTACTCGTTGCCGACCTTCCACATCATGTTGAGGAAGTTCGCCGGATAGGACAGTGCGTTGTCGGGATAGTTGAACGGCAGGCCCTGCGAGAACCGGTACGACATCGCGGCGATCGTCGGCGTCTTCGCGATCAGCCGCAGGATCTGCTTGCGTCGCGAGTCCTCGTCGTGGATGTCCTTGGCGCCGTCGTAGAACGTGCCCAACGCGGCGATCGCCGACACGAACAAACCCATCGGGTGCGCGTCGTAGTGGAACCCGTCGACGAACCGCTTGCGCATGTTCTCGTGGATGAACGTGTGGTGCGTGACGTCGTGGCGCCACTGCTCCAGCTCCGTCTGGGTCGGCAGGTCGCCGTGCAGCAGCAGGTAGGCGACCTCGAGGAACGTCGAGTGCTCGGCGAGCTGCTCGATCGGGTACCCGCCGTACCGCAGGATGCCGTTCCCACCGTCGAGGTACGTGATCTCCGATTTGCACGATGCGGTCTGCATGTAGGCCGGGTCGTAGATGAACAGCGACGGATCGAGCTCGCGCACTGCAGCCGCGGGGAACACACCACCCTCGATCGGTACGGTCACGGTCTTGCCGGTGCGGTCGTCGGTGATGGTGATGGTGTCGGGCACGGTGCTTCCTTCGTGTCGCAGCTCGATGTCGGGGGTTCCTCCCCGACCTGGTCAATGTACCCCCCGAGCCGCGCGCCGCTCCAACGAAGCTGCCCAGGGTTGACGCATCAACACGGGCGGGTCCGCGGTCTACAGCGGCGTGTTGCCGTGCTTGCGCGTCGGGAGACGCTCCCGCTTGTTGTCGAGCATCTGGAGTGCGGCGATGATCTCGCGCCGGCTGTCGGCCGGGTCGATGACGGCATCGACGTAGCCACGCTCGGCGGCGACGTAGGGGTTGAGGAGCCGCTCGGCGTAATCGTTCTCGAACGCCGCGCGTTCGTCGTCGCTCGCACGACGCTGGAGGATGGCGGCGGCCTGGCCGGC
>DATHUU010000041.1:0-10259 GCA_035461925.1 Ilumatobacter sp. | reverse complement strand
ACCGTCGTGCTGGTCAGCCACGGCCTCAGCCAGATCCAACAGATGTGCGATCAGGCCGTGTGGCTCGATCACGGCACCGTCAAAGTGGTCGGGAACACCGAGGACGTCGTGAACGCCTACTTGGCCAGCGTCACCACCGCCTTCCGACTGGACAGCAAGGGGCGACAACGGACGGGCTCCGGGGAGATCGAGCTCGAGCTCGACCTCGTGTCGTCCGAACCCGGGCAGGCGATCTCGACCGGCGACGCCGTCACGCTGCGATTTCACTGGTCGACGAAGCAGAAGGTTCCGAACGTCGCGATCGGGTTCACGATCAGGGCCACTGACGGCTACGCCGTCGCAGGGACGTCGGATGTCTATGCCCGAACCGACGCGGACCTCGGGCCGGGCACGGGTTGGGTCGATTACACCATCCCTCGGCTGGATCTCCTTCCCGGTGCCTACCACATCGCTGCTGCGCTGACCGACCGGAACTCCGGTCACGTGTACGACTTCAGTCCCCACATCGCCGAGTTCGACGTCGCAGCAGCGACCGGCCGAGAAGCAGCGACTGGGGTCCTCGACTTGCGAGGCTCGTGGGTCACGGGGGACCGAGCATGAACCAGTTCACGATCGACTCGAGCGAGCGCACCGTGACGCAGGCGTTGCGCGAGATCCACCAGTATCGGGAGTTGCTCGTCAACCTCACGCGGCGCGAGCTCCGAAGCCGATTCCGTCGGAGCTTCCTCGGGTGGGGATGGTCGTTCATGCAGCCGCTGATGATGACCGGTGTCTACGTCCTGGTGCTCGGGACGTTCCTCAAGATCACCCCGGCACCCGGCGACCCGAGTGGGATCGACACCTTCGCCTTCTTCCTGCTCGCCGGCGTCGTGCCCTGGAACCTGTTCGGGGGCGGCCTGGGCGCCGCGATCGGTTCGGTCGCCAACGCCGGGGGGCTCATCACCCGCGTCTGGTTCCCGCGCGAGCTCCTCCCCCTCTCGGCGATCGGTGCGGCGGGCTTCAGGCTGCTGGTCGAGCTCGGCATCCTCACACTGGTCATCTCGATCTTCGAGCGGGTGATGCTGTTGCAGTACCTCCCGGTGCTGCTCGTGCTCGGGTTCCTCCTGGTGTTGTTCACGGCGGGGATCTCGATGTGGCTCGCCGCCGTCAACGTCCGGTTCAAGGACGTCGAGTACCTCACCTCGGTGTTCCTGCTCGCGTACTTCTACATGACCCCGATCCTGTACTCGATCGACTTCATCCCGCAGACGGAATTCCTCGGCACCGGGCTGACGTACCGGGACATCGCGCTCGCGAATCCACTCGCCCGCTTCGTGATGGCGTTCCGCAACATCCTGTACGACGTTCGGCTGCCTGGCCTCGAGACGATGTTGTGGGTGACCGGTTGGTCGTTCGCCATGTTCTTCCTCGGCCTTCGGTTCTTCGCTCGACGGGCAGACCGCTTCGCGGAGGCGATGTGACCGAGCCGATCATCGTCGACGTGCGCCAGTCCGTCGGCGACTTCGACGTCGCGGTGAACAGCGGCCATCACGTCGTCGTACTCGATGCCCGCCATCCGCCGGACGACACCGTCGTCCCGGTGCTCCTCGACGCGACGTCACGAGACGGAGTCGCATCGTCGTCCCCCGTTCCCGTACGAGCCGCACGCTCCGCCACCACCTACCCGGTCCACGACCATGCTCCCCCCGCCCCGTCGTTGCCGCTGCCCTGTGCATCGCTCACGGCCTTCTCCGCGTCCGCGCTCGCCAGTCTGCCGGTGAAGGCCCACGGGGCGTCGAGCGTCGCCGAGGCCGTCTCCCGACTGGGCGCGTCGCTCGTCGCTCATGGCTGGCGGCACGTCGCGGCCCCGGGCGTGGCGTACGCCTGGGACGCGTCAGCTGCGGAGCTGGTCGAGCCGGCCGGCGGATGGACGTCGGATGCGATCGCGGCCGCAGCCGGGCCCGCGAACACCGGACTGGAGGCCCACGTCTCGTGGGCGACGGCCTCGCTCGGTGGCGTCGAGGTCGTCGTCGATGGAGCATGCCTGACCTCGGAGCCCGGAACGGGCACCCAGCACCTGGTCATCGAGGTGGCTCGGTGGCTGGCGCTGACCCGGCCGACGAACCGCGTCAAGCTGGCGGTCCGGCGCAGCGCCATGGAGCCGGTGCGCCGCATGGTCGCCGACGCCGGTGTGGAGGTCGTGGAACGGTCGAAGGGGGTCGGCGGCGACCTGCTGTACCGGCCCTACCAGATGCTCACCCCTCGGGAGATGGCCGGAGTCGTCGATGTCGGGCGCCGCACGGTGGTCGGGCAACTCGACATGATCGGGTTCTCGAACTTCGCGTACCACCCGTCGGACGACCTCGCGTTCTTCGCCCGGAACCTCCAGCGTCACCTGATGCGGCGAGCAGACGCCGTGACCTTCATCTCGGACTTCGGGAGGCAGAGCGCCTTCGTCGAATGTCCCGATCTCGACGAGGGCCGGCTCCACGTCGTGTCGTGCGGCGCGGATCCGCTCCCCCAGGAGGGCAGACCGGTCGATGTGACGCAACTCGCTCATGGAGCACAATTCATCGTGTGCCTGGCGTCGACGTTCTGGCACAAGAACCGGCCGCACGCCATCGCGACCTTCGCCGATCTGGTGGAGCGGCACTCGTACGACGGGCACCTCGTGATCGCCGGCCCCGAGCCGTACTACGGCCGGTCCCTCCCGGACGAGGATGCGTTGCTCGAGCGTCTCCCCGATCGCGTCGCAGTACGGGTTCATCGCCTCGGGCACGTCGGCGACGCCGAGAAGTGGTGGTTGTTGCGCCGCGCGGATGCGGTCCTCTACCCGTCGATCGTCGAAGGTTTCGGCCTCGTCCCGTTCGAGGCGGCCGCGGTCGGGACACCGTGCCTGTCCTTCGCCGGAACTGCGCAAGGTGAGCTGCTGGCCGGTACTGACGCCGTCATCGAGGAGTGGGACGTCGACACGTGGTCCGACCGGCTCGCCGAGTGGCTCGCGAGCGACGCCGACTCGAAAGCCGTCGTCGATCAGGTCAAGGCGGTCGCCGAGCGCTACACCTGGCGCTCCTGCGCGGAAAGGACGTGGCTGGCATTCGACGACGCCCTCGCTCGGCCGCGACGATGGGTCCACGGCGAGGACGGGGCCTTGCTGACGCGCATCGCCCCGGCCGGTCGTGCCGCCAGCGTGACCGACCTGCGCTTCGACCTCGCGCGCGGGGTGCCGGCAGTCGGCCGCAGGATCCACCGCGCGTTCCGCCACATCCAGGATGCTGTCCGTCGATGAACGACCCCACTCCGATCTACATCGACGCCACCATGATGTACCGGTGGAAGCACCTCGCGCCCGTGGGCATCGTCCGGCTCGAGCGCCTCATCGCGTCCCACCTCCGATTCGTCGCTGGCCTCGGACCCGTGCACTTCATCCTCTGGGATGACGGCTACCGCCTGGTCACCGACATCGAGGAGGGGATGCTCGACCAACTGCTCGATCCGGCGCAGGCGACGAGCGACCCGGTGGAGCAGCCGACGTCGGAGGTCGTGCCGGCCGAGATCATGTCGACGTCCCGCCGCGTGCTCCCTGCAGTTCGTCGAGGTGCCATGCGAACACTGGGTCGGCTTCCCGACCACCTTCGTCCGTTCGCCGAGCAAGCAGCGTGGGCAGGAGCAACGTTCCTCGTCGAGTCGGGTCGGTACGTTCGACGGCGCCGCGACGATCGGCGCGCCACCTCGCCTCGGTCGACCGGCCGCAGCGTGACACACCGGGTCGACTTCTCCGGCGGAGGCGACCTCGTGGCGCTCGGACTCGGCTGGGAGTACCTCGACCACGAGGAGATGTATCGACTGTCGCGCGAGCACGGCATCCGGATCCACATGCCGGCGTTCGACCTGATCCCGATCGACATGCCTCAGATGAACGCCGGCCAGAGC
The DNA here is from genome assembly GCA_035461925.1 of Ilumatobacter sp. Lineage (GTDB taxonomy): Bacteria > Actinomycetota > Acidimicrobiia > Acidimicrobiales > Ilumatobacteraceae > Ilumatobacter. The sequence continues at coordinate 6,347 of DATHUU010000041.1, read as the reverse complement.
CATCTCGTGCACCGGTACTACGCCGAGATGGCGCACTACGCCGACACGATCACGAGCATCTCGGAAGCGACGACGACGGCACTCCGCGCCTTCTACGAGCACGAACAGCTCCCGACACCGGTGCTGGCCACCAACCCGCTCCCCGGCTTCGAGCTCGACGAACTCGGAGCCAGCGATCCGGCGCGTCGTCGGCACCGGCTCGAGGGCGAGCGTTTCGTCCTGACCGTCTCGACCATCGAGATCCGGAAGAACCATCTCTTGCTCGCGAAGATCTGGACGGAGTGCGCCAAGGAGGGCATCGATCTCCCCCGTCTCGCGATCGTCGGCCGTGTCGGCTGGGATGTCGCCGAGCTGGTGCGCTGGATCGAGCACGCCCCCGAGCTCCTGGACCACGTCGAGATCTTCGCCGACGTCGAGGACGAGGAGCTGGTACGGCTCTACCACGACGCACTGTTCACCGTGTTCCCCTCGCGCATCGAGGGTTGGGGGCTGCCGATCACCGAGTCGCTGACCTGCGGCAAGGTGTGCATCCACTCGACCGATCCAGCGCAACTCGAAGCGAGCCAGGGCCTGATGCCCGCGCTCCATCCGGACGACTACGTGTCCTGGAAGCGAGAGATCGTGCGGATGTCCTCCGACGCCGAGCACCGTGTCTCACTCGAGCAGGTCATCCGGGAGCGCTATCGCCCACGGACCCCCACCGAGTACTGCGACGCATATGCACGGATCATCGCCGAGCGAAGGGGGGCGACCGCATGAGCACGATCGCGATGTTCTCCACCTACGCACCGTCCGAAGGCTTCGGCGGCCCCGCTCGGATCTTCCACGCTCGCAACGTCCTCGAGTCGGACGGACACACCGTCATCCACGTCGTGATCCAGGCCAATCACGCTCCCGGCGACGCTCGTCGGTCCGACATCGTCCGACTCGTCGAGCGACCCCATGGTGCTCCGGTCGACCACATCTATGCCGATCTTGCGCTCGCGCGTCGGGCGGCCGCCGACGTCCGGTTGCACGAGAGCCTGATCACCAAGCTCGGTTCGCAGGGCGTCGAGCTCATCGTGCTCGAACAACCGTTCCTGGTCGACGTCGTCGAACGGGTCTCGTCGAGGCTCGGCGTTCCCGTCGTGTACTCCTGCCACAACATCGAGTACCGGCTGCTGCGCGAGCTCGAGCGCTTCCAACCGGACTGGAAGCGCTCCAAGCTGTGCAGTTCGCACGTGCGAGAGCTCGAAGCCAAGGCCGTCGAGCTCTCGGTCTCTGTCACCACGCTCGCCGAGACGGACCGGCAGCTGCTGTCGGACGAGTTCGGTCGAGACTCGACCGTCGTGCCGAACGGCTCTGCGCTGGCCGACGGACCGGTCAGACGATGGGGTGAGCAGGGCGACTTCGCATTCGTCGGTAGCGCCTACTGGCCGAACATCGACGGGTTCGCACGCATCGCGACACCGAGCCTCGCATTCCTGCCACCCACGACGCGTATACACGTCGCCGGCTCCGCGTCGCACGAGATCCTGCGCAACAAGGCAATCGATCGGCGGCACTCCGTCAACGCGTCACGCCTCACCCTGCACGGCTTCGTCGACAGCGACACGCTCGCGCGCCTGTTGGGCTCGGCGAACGCGGTGATCGTGCCGGTGTTCATCGGCGAGGGGTCCAACCTGAAGAGCGCTGATGCCCTTGCCAGCGGCGCTCCGGTCATCATGACCGAGAAGGCCACGCGGGGCTACGAGGATGTCATCGCCGCCGACCCCGAGGGCGTCGCGGTCGTGGCCACCGCGGGGGAGTTTCGAGCCGCAATGGCGACGCGCGTCGCCAACCCCGAACGCGCCGAGCCCGTCGGGCTGCAACGACGGGGCCAGCTGCGTTGGGTCGAACGTCTGGCTCCGTTGAAGGACGTGGTCAGACGAAGTAGCCGGTGACGTCACCGATGATGTGACAGTCGGCGACGGGGTTCGCGATCGTGACCGCGCCATCCTCGCCGAGGCGACAGATGACCAGGTTCGCGCTCACCCTCCCCGGGACGACGTTGAGGTTCGACGTCCCCGGGTCGGCCTCACCGGCGGGCCACACCGACACGTACGAGCGAGCTTGTACCTGAGCCGCGGCCATGTTCAGCACCACGGCGGTCGCTGTCGCCGGGATGCCGTGCGCTCCACCCAGCCGCAAGGTGATCGAACGGCCCGGCCCGATCGGCGCCTTCACCGCTCCCGTCCCGTCGCGGGTGTCGAGCACGCGTCTGGGCGGCATGGCCCTCAACCGGCTGCCGGACGCCGAGAAGTAGCCGAACACGTCGCCGATGACATGGACCCCGGCCCCATCGGCGTCCAGGGTCACCTTTCCTCCGTCCCCCAACTGGCAGATCACCAGGTTCGGCACGACATCGCCGGCGAAGAAGTTGACGTTCGACGTCTCCGCACGCGTCCGCCCGGTGGGCGTCAACCGGAGGAAGCCGACCGAGTCAGGGCTGGTCGCCGTCACGTTCATGACCACTGCCGTCGCGCCCGATGCGGGCACGCCCGCGTGACCCGACACCTGGATCTCGACCGGTTGCTGACCACCCAGCTTGTGAGCGCCGACCCCACGCCCGTCACGCGAGTCGAACAGCCGCTGCGGCGCCAACGGGGTGAATCCATCGCCTCCAGTCGCTGTCGAGAAGCCGAACACGTCGACCAGGCAGTGGGTCTCGCCATGGGAATTGAACACCTCGATGCATCCGTCGGCTCCGATCGCCATCACGACCAGGTTCGGGATCGGACGACCGGGCTGACCATTGAGACTCGAGGTGACCGGACGGGACGTCGAGCCCGGGTACACGGTGAAGTACATCTGCTCCGTCGGTGCCACCGCCGTCACGTTGGCGATCACCGCGGTCGCACCCGAGGCCGGAACACCACCGTGGCCCGCCACCTGCACCCGGATCCGCTCACCGGGCTGCAACTTTCGCTGCTCGGCCCCGAGCCCGAGCCGCGTGTCGACGATGCGCTGGGGGGGCAACGGCGCGAAGCCTGACGGCGCCGTGACCGAACCGGGCCCCGGTGCCACCGAGCCGTCCGGCAGCCGACCAGGACCGCGAGCGAACAATCCGAGGTTCTCGAAGTTGCCACCCAACACCTCGCTCGATCCGCCGCCGAGCCACCCGTCGATGAGCGAGGCATAGTACGAACGGAAGTCGACGTGGTGCGCCATCCTGTCCCACCGACCGAGGCCCGCCATCGTGGGACGCTGCCCGTACCGTCCACCCTTCACGTTCTCGCCGATCACGAAGTGCGGCGCCGACGTCCCGTGGTCGGTGCCCGAACCGGCGTTCGCCCAGCTGGTCCGCCCGAACTCCGAGAAGGTCGTGAGCGTCACGCGTGTACGCCACACGGGATCGAGCACCTCGTAGAAGCGGGCGATCGCGGCATCGAGCTCCTGCATGCGCACGAGGTGCATGTTGGGCTGGAGCGCATGACTGTCGAAGTCCGCCCAGCTCAACGTCAGGACGCGGAAGCCGAGGTTGGCGTTGATCAGCCGAGCAGCTGCCTCCGCCTTCGCGACCGGCTCGATCGGCGGCATCGTCGCCGGGTAGGCAGGCGCTACTGCGGACGCGAGATCGAGGAAGTCAGCCGTCGCCTCCGCGACCGCAGTGTGCCAGGGACCGTAGGCCGTCGTGAACGACTTCCGAATCGACCGGAAGACCTGCTGATCGGCCGGTTCGTAGCTCGTGCCGAAGTCAGGGCGCTCGACCGGGACGACGGTTCCGGCCCGAGCGGCACCCCGGAGCTGGAGCGGCAGCGACTGGCCGATCTCCGCGGCGGCGTAGATGTCCTTCGCGCCGCCGAGGTACCCGTCCAACCAACGACCGATCCAGCCGGTCTCCGGCACACCGTGGGGCTGGCCGCCCATCCAGTAGGCCATCGAGGTGAAGTGCGACAGGTTCGGATTGGGATATCCGACGCCCTCGACGATCGCGACCTGACCGCGATCCCACATCTGCTTGACCGTCGTGAGCGCCGGGTGGAGCCCGGTCGCACCATCGAGCGGAAGGGCGGCCGAGGGCGGGACGGCGAGCGAACCGTGCTGGGTGTAGTAGTTGCCGTCGCCGATCGGTACGACCGTGTTGAGCCCGTCGTTCCCCCCGAACAGGCACAACACCACCAGGATCCCGTCCGTCGGCCCGACCGGGCCCGCCGCCCATGCGCTCGGGTCGTGACCGAAGCCGAGACCGTCGAGGAGCGTGCCAGTGCTCCCGCTGACCAGCCCGGCGCCGACGCCCATGCCCACCAGCTGGAGGAAGCGGCGCCGATCCATCGTGGCGCGATCGATCGGCTCGGGCCTGTGGAGCAACCTCGCTGCGTCGAGCGTGGAGATGTCGGGGTCGATCATGGGTGGTCCTCAGGCGGTGTGCATCTCGGGCAACATCAGGACGAGCAGGACGAGGTTCGGCCAGTGTGGCCAGGCCGTGGAACGGGCGAAGTCGTCCAGCACGCTCCGCGAGTGTGGCGTCGGCGTGAACCGCATGTGGGAGAGGAGGAGATCGACGAATTGCTCGGGGGCACCCGCGAGGGCCTCGACCTGGGCACGCGAGATCGGACCGGCGCCGAGGTGCAGCAGGCCGTCACCGGCCCAGAACCCGGCCATCGCGGTCCACATGAAGTACCGGGCAGCGAGCGCTCGATACCCCATCGCGCTGGCGTTCAGGTAGTACGCATTGTGCTTCCAGCCGCTCACGTCGGGCGGCACCAACGGGCGTTGACCCATCCCGTCGAGCCACCACAGGGGCACCGCCTGCCTGGCCCGGAGGCCGGTGGCGTACTGGTAGGCGACCATCGCGTCCACGGGTGAGCGAACGAGACCTTGCATCACGTCGACGCCGTAGAACTCCGGACGCAGCAGCAGCGCTCGCACCCACGGCTTGATCGCGAACCCGTTGGCGAGCGCGACGTCCCGGAGCGCCGCGATCACGTTGCCGGGAGGTGTCGTCCCGGCGAAGAAGGCCCACAGCTTCCGCGAGAGGAACTCCGCGGCGACGGCACGGGAGGGGCGCCCGCGATTGGCGACCACCGCGGCACCGGCGGGGATCGTCCCCGATGCCGCGCCGTTCGTGCCGAGCATCACGTCGATGGTCTCGTAACCGTGGTAGATGGCTGCCGCCGGATCGGTGTTGATCTTGCGGCCGAGGAACCACTTCGGCGACGAATCGTGCAGGTCGGGTCGCCAGACGTACTGGCCCGTCGTCCAGACGTCGGTGTGGCCCGTCCACGCAGCGGTCACCGCTTGGACGTCGGCCTCGGTGTAGTTCCCGACGCCGAGCAGGAAGAGCTCCATCAGCTCGCGCCCGAAGTTCTGGTTGGGAGACGTCACGAAGTTCTGGTCGTTGTCGAGGTAGCGCAGCATCGCCGGCTGGGTCGACATCGTCGTCGCGAGCGTTCGCAGGTTGCCGAGCCCGGCCGTTCGGAAGAAGTCGATCTGGTCGCGCAGCGGCGCGAACAGCTCGATCTTCCACAGGCTGGTGCAGAAGTGCCCGTGCCAGAACATGGCCATCTTCTCCTGCATCGGCCGCGGCGAGTCGAACGCCATCCGGTCGAACCACCAGTACGAGTACTCCTCGCCCATCCCCCAGTCGTCGACCCGCGTGATCGTCGCGGTCCCACCGGGGTTGAGCCACACGTTCATGACGTCGTCGACCGCGGCCTCCAGCGACGGCTTGGCGACGAGCTCGGCCACTCGGTTCGGACGCGCGACGAATTCAGTCCGGCGGAGGAGATGTTCGATCTGCGCTGTGGCGGGCATGAGGGGTCCTCTGAGGCTTCCAGCCCTTATCGGCCGTTCGCCCTCGGTTCTGAAGCCCGCACAGCATGCCGCGCCGGAACCGACGATGGAGCGCGGGTGACGCGGCGCCGAGTCGTGCGGGGGTGGGCCAGTAACCTGCGATCGATGTCCGCATCCCGTCCGACCCCCGACCGGCCAGACGCCGCGTCGATCGTCCACCCGGCGTTCGTCCGAGATCGTCTGGCCCCGCTGTTCTCTCCCGACAGGGCAAGGCCATCGATGGCAGGGACCATCGAGATCGTCCAGCACGACGCCGGCGCTTTCACGCGGTTGCGCGCTCGGCTCGAAGGGGCCGTCACGTCGGCCGGAACGATCCACCGTGGCCCGCGAGGTCTCGTCGCGTTCCAGGTCAAGCGGGCGGTCGTCCGGTCGCTCTACTGGTACGTCGAACCTGTCGTGGCGAGGCTCCGTGAGTCGATCTCGGAGAGTGTCGACGTCACCGAGTCGGTGGCGATCGACGCTGCATCGGCTCGAACCGAGCTGTCGATGCTGCGCTGCGAAGCCGACGAACTCCGCTGTGAGGTCGATGTGCT
>DATHUU010000040.1:0-4293 GCA_035461925.1 Ilumatobacter sp. | reverse complement strand
GGTCGAGCAGCCCACGTGACGGCGCCACCGTGAGATGGAGCTCGACGTCGGGCCGGTCGGTGCGGAAGCTGGCGAGCACGTCCGGGAAGTGGACGACCGCGGCAGCGTCGATCATGCCCAGCCGGATCGATCCGGTCGTGGCGCCGCGCACCCGCACGGACCATGCGACCAGATCGCCGGTCAGTGCGACGACCTGGCGGGCGTGATCGAGGACCGGCGCAGCGGCCGCACGAACCAACCGTCGCCGACCGTCACGCTCGAACAGATCGACGCCCACACGGCGTTCGAGCTCGGAGAGCCCCTGGGACAAGGCCGAGGCGCTGACCCCGACCCGCTCGGCGGCGACGGCCCACGTCGGGCTGTCCGCGACGGCCACCAGGTACTCGAGCTGCCGGATCGAGATGTCGGGCAGCGTGGCCGAGACGGATGAGGTCGAGACGGATGACGACACCCCACGCACGATACTTCAGAGATTCCGAACTATTGCCCGGATTACGAAAGTTTCACTTACGATCATGAGCCATGACTGCACGACAGAACGCACGCGACATCGCGCCGGCCACCGGCAAGCTCGGTGTGCTCCTGCCCGGCATGGGTGCCGTGGCCTCCACCTTCATCGCCGGCGTGATCGCGGCGCGCAACGGCGTCCACCCGCCGATCGGCTCGCTCACCCAGATGGCGAACATCCGACTCGGCAAGCGCGAGGACAACCGCAACCCGCTCATCCGCGACTTCGTCCCGCTCGCCTCCCTCGACGACCTCGTGTTCGGCGGGTGGGACCCGATCTCCCCCAACGCGATGGAGGCGGCCAAGACCGCTGGTGTGCTCCAAGGCAACGACCTCGACGCCGTCTCGAAGGAGATGGAGGCGATCGTGCCGATGGAGGCCGTGTTCGACCAGCGGTGGGTGTCGCGCCTCGACGGCGTCCGCGTGAAGGACATCCCGAACAAGTGGGACCAGGCGATGGCGCTCATCGACGACATCGCCCGCTTCAAGGCCGAGAACGAGTGCGACCGCCTCGTCATGGTGTGGTGCGGTTCGACCGAGGCGTACCAGGAGCCGAGCGCGGCTCACGCCAGCGTCGCCGCCTTCGAGCAGGGCCTGAAGGACAACGACGAGAACATCGCTCCCAGCCAGATCTACGCGTACGCCGCGCTCCAGTCGGACGTCCCGTTCGCGAACGGCGCACCCAACCTGACGACCGACCTCGACTGCATGATCGAGCTGTCGAAGCTGCGCGGCGTGCCGATCGCCGGCAAGGACTTCAAGACCGGCCAGACGCTCATGAAGACGATCCTGGCCCCGGGCCTGAAGGCCCGCATGCTCGGCCTGCGCGGCTGGTACTCGACGAACATCCTCGGCAACCGCGACGGCGAGGTGCTCGACGATCCGGAGAACTTCAAGACCAAGGAGGCGTCGAAGCTCGGCGTGCTCGGCGGCATCCTCCAACCCGATGTGTACCCCGACCTGTACGGCAACATCGACCACGTCGTACGGATCAACTACTACCCGCCCCGCGGCGACAACAAGGAGGGCTGGGACGCGATCGACATCTTCGGGTGGCTCGGCTACGAGATGCAGATCAAGGTCGACTTCCTCTGCCGTGACTCGATCCTCGCCGCCCCGATCGTGCTCGACCTCGCCCTGTTCATGGACCTGGCCCACCGCGCCGGCGAAGCAGGCGTGCAGGAGTGGCTGAGCTTCTACCTGAAGGCCCCCCAGGCCGCCGGCGAGAGCCCGGCCGAGCAGGACCTGTTCATCCAGCAGACCAAGTTGAAGAACACCCTGCGCGAGTGGATGGGCGAACAACCCGTCACCCACTCCGAAGCCGGCTGACGAACCCGGCCGAAGCGGCCGAGGGCAGTGTCGAGGTGACGACACGTCGCGTCAACTCACGCCATCGGCGCGTCAAGTTTCGTCCAGGCGGATCAAGCGACGCGGGCGAGATGTCGAAGGTCGGTCCATGTCGACCTCGAACGTCAGCAGCCACCAGCGTCGGACCCACGGACGCCCGGGCCGCCGTTGGCTGGGCGTCGTCCCCGTGCTCGCGTTCGCCATCGGCCTCGGCGCGCTGCCGTTGACCGACGACCATCGCGCCGCAGCGGCGTTGAGCAGCGAGTTCGGGAACAGCAAGAACCTCTGGATGGACCGTACGACGATGTTGACGCTGCCGACGACCGGTGCGGCCTTCGACCGGCTTGCGGCGGACGCCCGCCAGGACTGGGGCACCGCGAACATCGCCGACCAAGACTCCAAGCACGACGTGCTCACCCTCGCCGGAGCCCTCTACGCGGTCCGGATGAACGACACCGCGATGCGAGCCAAGACCGTAGCGGCGATCGAGAGCGCGATCGGGACGGAGGCGGGGGGCCGCACGCTCGCGCTGGCCCGCAACCTGACCGGCTACGTGCTCGCCGCCGATCTCGTCGGCTACGAGTCGGCGAGGTTCTCCGAGTGGCTCGGCAGCGTCCGCTTCCGTGATCTCGACGGGCGCACCTTGGTGTCGACGCACGAGGAGCGGCCGAACAACTGGGGCACACACGCCGGCGCGGCGCGGATCGCGGCGGACCGGTACCTGGGCGACGAGGCCGACCTGGCGAAGGCGATCGCTGTCTTCCGCGGGTTCCTGGGAGACCGGAGCGCCTACGCCGGCTTCAGGTTCGGCGATCCGGAATGGCAGGCAGACGGCACGCCGCCGGTGCCGATCAACCCGTTGGGCTCGACCAAGCGCGGGTTCGTCGTCGACGGAGCGATCGTCGACGACATTCGCCGGTGCGAGTGCGCCGTCACGTCGCCGGCCCCCCGGGAGAACTACCAGTGGGAAGCCATGCAGGGGATCGTCGCACAGGCGGAGCTCCTCGACATGGCCGGGTACCACGACGTCTGGAGCTGGTCGGACGCCGCCATCCGGCGGGCCGTCGGGTTCCTCCACACCCAGGCCGACTTCCCAGCGGAAGGTGACGACCGCTTCCTGACGTACCTCATCGACGCCAACCTGGGCACCGGCTACTCGGCTGGTGTCGTCGACCAGGCCGGCAAGAGCATCGGATACACCGGCTGGACCCACGGCACGACCACCTCCGCTGGAGCGATCGTGACGATCGCACCGACGAGCACCGCGCTCACGCTCGCGACGGCACCCAGCACGACGGCCCCCAGCACGACGGCGCCCGCGACCACGCAGCCCGCCATCGCCGACCCCGTCACGACCACGACCACTGCGACGACCACGACCACGGCCGTCGCGACGACCTCCACCACGACACCGGCCACGACCAGCACGCCCACGACCGCGGCAACGACCTCCAGCACGACGCCACCCACGACCGATGCCGGCGAAACGCGACCCGCCTCGTCGTCGAGGGCCTCGGGTTCGAGCCTGATCGCAGGTGAGGAGACCGGGAGCCACCAGGACACGTGGGCTCGCGGTGGTGGCAGCCACACGGTGATCGAGGAAGTCCAGGGTCGGACTTCCCGCCGCCACGACCAGGGCGAGCTCCGTTGGACGATCGACGCCGTCGGCGGCGAGCAGGTCCTCGACGTGGTGATGACCGTGGGCCCGGACGCCGGTGACCGGGACTCGGGGTTCGTCGTCGAGTGGTCGTCGAACGGGACCGACTGGACCCCGATCGCCCTCGTCGCCAGCGGGACCACCCTCGATCTGGTCGTCGACATCGGCACACCGACGTCACAGGTGCACGTTCGTGTCGTCGACCCGGTGCGCAGCGCCGGCGAGTACCGACCGGACTGGGTCAGCGTCGACTTCCTCCGGATCCGCACGGCGCCCGAGCACCTCGTGGTCGAGCCGGCCGAACCCTGATCTCGACCGACATCGGACCAAAACTCCGGAGAGTGCCCGGGCACGCGCCGATCGAAACCCCTTTCGCGACTTCTTGACGAAGCTCATCGCGAAGCTCACACACCGCCGCGTGCCGATTCGATGACGGATGTTACGATTCCGTGTCATGATTCCTCGCTTCAGCGGCCACCTCGCGGCCGGGGAGAGGTCATGGCGGACACCGACGGCGGGTGCGGAGCATGCCCCCCAACCCGGTGAAACCGGACTCGACCTCACCGACTTTTCTCAAAGTTCACTCAAGCCCTACGACGCCGCGTCCGAATCAGGAGACATGGCGTCCCCCCGGTCATCCATTCGTCACCATGACAACCGGCCCGCACTGTTGCTCGTCCTGATGCTGATCGTGGGTGCCGCGTTCTGGCTCCCGCACGTCGCCACCGGGACCGGCCTCGACAGCTCGTTCGGCCCGACGAGGAACATGTGGCTCGATCGGA